>NZ_JAMYMV010000063.1:0-34514 GCF_040318715.1 Mesorhizobium sp. M1050
AAATCCTCGGCGAGGTCACGTCAACCGAATGCCGAAATTACTTCACCGAGGCTGGCTATGCCCAACCTAAATTCATCCCGCTCTAGGGCTCCCGTGGGCACTCGCTAGTGCGCCGTCATTTTGACGATGACTGGAATGGCCGCAATCATCAACACCACCGGCAGGATGCACACCACCACCGGGACCGACATCTTGGCCGGCAACGCATGTGCCTTTTCCTCGGCCAGCGACATGCGCTTGTGGCGCATGTCGTCGGAAAAGACGCGCAGCGCCCCAGACAGGCTGGTGCCGAGTTCCTTGGACTGTTGCAGCAGCGTGGCGAAGGAACGCACCTCGTCCAGGCTGAGGCGATCGGCGAGTGCCTTCAGCGCATCGTCAAGGCTGCGCCCGGCCCGCAGCTCCAGCGACACCAGCTGCAGGTTTTGACTAAGCGCGGGGTAGGTCTTGGCGAGTTCCTTCGAGACGCGCTCGATGCCGGCCTCCATGCTCATGCCGGCATCGGAGCAGACGATCATCAGGTCCATGAAATCGGGAAAGCCGTTGCGGTACTCACGCCTGCGTTCGCGCACTTTCTGGCTCAGCACCAGGCCGGGCAGGAAATAGCCGGCCGCTCCTGACAGGATGACGAATGTCCAGCGGCTGGCCATCGTCGCGTCGGGGCTCGCCATCCACCGGTTGAGCACGAACACGCCGATTGCCGTGCCGACCATCGCGGTGAACCGGATCAGGAAGAACATGCCGACAGCGCGCGGCTCCATATATCCCGCCTGGATAAGCTTCATGCGCAGCCGGGCGACATTTTCCGGATCGCTCCTGGCGTAGAATTCCTGCGCCCTCTTAACCGCCTTCTCGCGCACGACGCCGGTATTCTTCTTCTGCACCGGCTCGGGTTTCGCGGCGACGGGACCGTCATCGACCTTGAGCCGGCGCTTGACCTCGTTGCGATCGCCCTTCGCCGCCATCATCGGCCAGGCGAACGCGGCAGCACCCGCGGCCAGCAGCAGGACGGCCACCGGCATCAACGAGGTCGGCGCAAGCGAGGCGAGGAATTCGACAAAGCCCTGCATGTCAGAACTTGAAATTCGACATCTTGAACATCATCAGATTGCCGAGCATCAGCCAGGTGATCGAGCCCCCCATCAGGTACCATGTCTTTGGCACGTCCCAGACGTCGCGGTAGAAGCCCGGCATCAGCGCCATGATGGCGGTAAACAGCAATACCGGGACCGCCGTCAGGATGTAGGCCGACATCCGGCCCTCTGTCGCGATGGCGCGCACCTTGCGGCGCAGCTTGCCGCGCTCGCGGATCGTCGTCGCCAGGCCGTCGAGGATCTCGCGCAGATTGCCGCCCGAACTGGTCTGGATCGAGACGGCGGTGACGAACAGCGGCAGATCCTCCTGACCGACCCGGTCGAAGAGCGAGTTCAGCGCCGACACCAGATCGGAGCCATAAGTCACTTCGTCGGCGATGACGCCGAATTCGGAGCCGATCGGGTCCGGCATCTCGCGCGCCACCATGGCGATCGCCACCGGCACCGGGTGGCCGGCCTTCAGACCACGCGTGATCAGCTCCAGTGCCTCCGGCAGCTGTACGCCGAACCGCTTCAGCCGCCGCTTGCGCTTGAAACGCAGCGTCAGCACCGGCAGAATCGGCACAAGCATCACAAACAGTACAAGCCCCATCAGCGGCGGCAAGCCGTACCAGATGGCGACCAAGGCCATGGCCATCGCCACGCCGCAGGTAATCATCAGGAATTTCGGCACCGGCATGATCATGCCCGACTGGATTCGCAAAGCGCGGAACCGGTCCGGCGAGAACAGCGGCGTGCCCGCTTCAAGGCCGCGCTCCTTGCGCAGCTGGACGAGCACCTGCTCCTGGCTGATCTTGTTTTCCTGCAGTTTCATGCGCCGGTTGATGGCTGTGCGCTTGTCGCTGCGGCCGGCATAAAGCAGGTAGCAGGCCTCGGCGATCAGGATGCCGGTCAGGGCTGCCGCGGCATAGACGACATAAATCGCGCTGAATCCGTCGAACACTTGGCTACTCCTGCGGCCGGCCGGGTTCGAAATATCGTCCGGGGAACTCGATGCCCATCGCCCGCAAATCCTCGAGGAATCGCGGCCGGATGCCGGTCGCCTCGTAGTGGCCGAGGATCCTGCCGTCGGCCTCCATGCCGGTGCGCACGAAGCGGAATATCTCCTGCATCTGGATGACGTCGCCTTCCATGCCGGTCACCTCGGCGACACTGGTCACCTTGCGCTTGCCGTCAGACAGGCGCGTCAGCTGGACGATCAGGTCGAGCGCGCTGGCGATCTGGCTGCGGATCGACTGCACTGTCATCGGCATGCCGGTCATGCCGAGCATCTGCTCAAGCCGCGAAATGGCGTCGCGCGGCGTGTTGGCGTGGATGGTCGCCATTGAGCCTTCGTGGCCGGTGTTCATCGCCTGCAGCATGTCGAAGGCCTCCTCGCCGCGGCACTCACCGAGGATGACACGGTCGGGACGCATGCGCAGCGCGTTCTTGACCAGGTCGCGCTGCTTAAGCTCGCCATGGCCCTCGATGTTGGCAGGGCGTGTCTCCATGCGCGCGACATGCGGTTGCTGCAGCTGGAGTTCGGCCGCGTCCTCGATGGTGATCAGGCGCTCATCTTCCGGAATGAAGGCCGACAGCGCATTGAGCATGGTCGTCTTGCCGGTGCCGGTGCCGCCCGAAATGATCGTCGTCTTGCGGGCATGCACGGCCGCCGCCAGCACCTCGGCCATGTTCTGGGTAATGGCGCCGAATTCGACCAGTTTGTGCAGGCCGAGCTTGTTCTTGGAGAACTTTCGGATCGAGACCAGCGGCCCATCGACCGCAACCGGACGAATGGCTGCGTTGAAGCGCGAGCCGTCCAGCATGCGTGCATCGACCATCGGCTGCGATTCGTCGACACGACGCCCGACCGCGGCGACGATCTTGTTGACGATGCGCAAGAGATGCGCCTCATCCTTGAACGGAATGTGGACCGGCTGCAGCTTGCCCTTCTTTTCGACAAAGCAGTTCAGGTGACCGTTGATCAGGATGTCGTTGATGTCGGGGTCCTTGAGCAGTGGCTCGAGCGGACCGAGGCCGACCATCTCGTCGACGATGTCGTCAACCAGCGCGTCAAGCTCGACGGTATTGATCGCCATCCGCTCCTGTTTGATCTTTTCCGACACGAAATCATGCACTTGCCGGCGCATCTCACCCTTGGGCAAACGCTCCAGCGCGACAAGATTGATCTCCTCGAGCAGCAGCCTGTGGATACGCACGCGCGCATCGAGCACCTTGTTGGCATTCTTTGCCGGCGCTGCTTCAGACTTGGCCGGCAACGCCTTTCGGCTCGTCGGAATAACGACGGCATGATGGGCGACCGGCATCGGCTCAGGCGCACGCTGCGGACGTGAATCGCGGTTCTGCAGGGTGGAAAAGCGGCTGGTCATCCGGCTTTCCTCTTCAGCAATCCACGGCCCATGCCAAACAGCGAGCGCGATTTTGCCCGGGTTGGGATTGCCTCCTCCGGCAGGATGATCTTCTTCAAATCGTTGATGACATTGGCGTTCGGATCGATCTCGTGCAACGGCACGCCGCGATCGACCGCCTCGCGCACCAGCCGGTAGTTGTTGGCTATGCCGCCGACGAAATGCTCGCCCAGGATTTCCTGGACGTCCGCTTGCTTGATGCCGTTGTCGAACATCTTCTGTTCGAAACGGTTGACGATGACGTTTGGCTTCACTTCCTTCCCGGCGGTCTCGTAGACCGCCTGGATCAGCCGCTGCGTGTGGCGCAGGCACGGCACCGTCATTTCCGCGACGATGTAGAGCTTGTTGGAACCGAGCAGCACGGTCTCCGTCCATGGAAACCAGGTGCGCGGCATATCGATGACGACATTGTCGAAATAGGCCGAGACGAGATCGAGCATGCGCACCACGACATCGGTCTTGAACGAGCGCATTTCCGATGGATGTGTGGGGGCAGCCAGCACGCAGAGCCCGCTCGCATGCTTGGACAGCATCACATCCAGCAGTTGCCGGTCGAGGCGTTCGGGCTGGTTTTCGATCTCGGTGATGTCGAATCGCGGTTCGAGGTCGAGATATTCGGCACAGGCGCCCTGCTGAAAATTGAGGTCCACCACGCAGGTCGACGCGCCCCGCGTGACCGAGTGATGCAGCTGGAAGGCGGTTTGCAGCGCCAGCGTCGTGGTGCCGACGCCGCCGGCTGCCGGCATGAAGGTGTAGATCTGCGATTCGGTGTTTTCCTCGCGCCCGGGGCCTTGCAGCGCCCGCACCACGGATCGCACAAGATCGGCGGTCGTGATCGGCTTGACCAGAAAATCCGCGACCTTGAGCTGCACCAGAATGCGCACCGCGGCCGCGTTGAACTCCTGGGTGACGACGACGACCGGCACCTTGTCTTCCAGCCGGCGCATGATGCGCTGCAGCGACTCGACCTCCTCCAGCTTTGCCGCGTCCATGTCGACGATGATGGCACCGAAGTCGGCTTCCTGGATTTCGCCGCGCAGCTCGGTGACGTGCTTCTCCACTGTCGAGAGATGGATGACCTCGGAGGCCGCGAACGCGGTTCGGGTGTCCTGCACAAAGGTCCTGTCGGTCGATACGAGCAGGATCTTCCTGGTCTTGATGCCGTTTGCCATTCTGTCAGCCTGTCAGGTCGTCGCGTTGGGTCAGTTGGTTGTGCCGCTCTGCGACGCCTTCGCATCGGCCGCCTGATCGGGTGTAGCGGGGGGGTCGACGTTGCCTCGCTGGGCGGGCACCTTAAGCCTGGTGTTCTGGACCCCATATTTCCAGGGATCGACCATCTGCATGACAGTGTTGGCGGCCTGCGCCTCGCCGGCCCCCGTCGTCGGCCCCTCGCTGCGCACATAGTCGTCACTGGTGCAGCCAGCGGCAAGGCCGGCCAGCAGCAAGGCGATACTCGATCTCAAGACCAGACGCATGGCTTCAGTCCTTCGGCAGGTCGAGGAAATGCCCCGCGGAAGCGGACGCAGCAGGTTGGGTGACACGGCCGTCGGCCAGCGCCACGGTGCGACCGGTATCGGAGCCCTTCACTTCTTCGGTGTTGTTGAGGAAATAGTCGGCGTTGCTGGCCGGCTGCGTGCCGTCGGTTGGTTCCACGAGCTTCTTCGACGGATCGACCGGCTTGACCAGATAGGGAGTGACGATGATGACCAGGTCGGTCTCGCGCCGCTGATAGGATTTCGACGAGAACAGCGCCCCAAGCACCGGCATCTTGCCGAGGCCCGGAATGCGCGACGTGGTGATGTCGTTCTGCGACTGCAGCAATCCGGCGATCATGAAGCTCTGGCCGTTCTTCAGGTCGACCGACGTCCTGGCGCGGCGCACGATGAAACCAGGCACTGCAATGTTGCCTATGTTGTAGGATGCGGACGCGTCGATCGAGGAGACTTCCGGCGCGATGTCCAGGCTGACCAGCCCGTCCTTCAGCACGGTCGGTGTGAAATCCAGGCTGACGCCGTATTTCTTGTAGCTGACCGAGATCTTGCCGTTGTCCTCGGAGACCGGGATCGGGAATTCGCCGCCGGCAAGGAAGCTTGCCGTCTGGCCGGAACGGGCGATCAAATTCGGCTCGGCCAACCGCCGCGCCAGGCCGCGTTCTTCCAGCGCCTTGATGGCGATATCGATCGACACGCCGTTCGACAACAGCCGTCCGATGATCTCGCCGGTGCCGGCGGCCGGCACAGTACCCGGATCGATCGTCACATCACGGCCACCAAGGCCATAGGCAAAATTGGCTGCGTATTTGGCGCCCAGATCCTGGCCCGCCTGGCGGTTGATCTCGACGAAGCGGACATTGAGCTGGACCTGCTGCGACGACGAGATATTGACCGAGTTGATCACCTCTTCGGCGCCGGAAAAGCGCGTCGCGATCTTGTTTGCCTTGTCGGCGGCGACCGCGTCATCCGCCTCGCCCGACAGCACGACACGGCCATTGGCCGAGCCGACCTTGATCCTGGCATCCGGCACGCTGGCGCGGATGGTGCTGGCCAGTTGGTCGGTGTCGAGCGTCACCTCGATGTCGACGGTGCCGACAAGCTGCTTCTTCTCGTCGAACAGGGCGATGCCCGTGGTGCCGAGATTGTTGCCCAGCACATAGAAGGATTTATCGGTCAACGGATTGACGTTGGCGATGTCCGGATCGCCGATGACGATCTGGTAGAAGGCGGCACTGGTCATGATCGTCTTCGGCTTGCCCTTGGCAACCTTGATCGACGCATTCTTGGTCGACGACACATAGACGATGTCGTTGTCGGCCCTTGCCGAGGTGCCGAAGGCCAGCATCGCGGCGGCAGCCAACGAAGCCGCGACAGCCATGGTGCGCAAAACGCGCAACCGCCCCGCGACCCGATATGTAATCAACCCCAACATCGTCCCGTCCCTCGCCCAGTCCCCACTGGCTTCTATTTTTGGTCCCGTGAAGGAACCTGGTATTCCTCGGCCTTTGTGCCGCGCGTCACGATGACGGTCTTGAACTTCGGTTTCTCCGGCTCTTTCACCACGGCATCGAACAGCGAACCGGCAGCAGCCTGCACGTTCGAGGCGACCGATCCGCCGAACGAAGAGATGGTGGTGACGCCGCCCTTGCCGTCGCCACCTTCGCTGGCCGAGCGCAGCGACAGCGACAGCGTGCCGACAGTGCGGGCCAGCGCCACTTTCTGCGCGCCGTCAGTCGTCACCTCGATGGTCACCGAATTGGAAATCTGCGGTGTCGTCTGGCGCTCATCGGCACCCTGCCCGACGCTCAGCACCTTGGCATCGGCAACGACGATCTCGGAGGTGACCGTCGACCCGGCCGCTCCCTGAGCATTCTTGGCCACTTCCTGGATTTCGCCGGCATCGCGCGTCAGCACGACATCGACACGGTCGCCCGGCGTGACGAAGCCGCCGACACCGGCAATCTCGTCGGTGCGGATCGTCACAGCCCGCATCCCGGGCGTCATCATATTCGAAAGCGTCGCGCGGCCGTTTGGCCCGGACAGCTTGGTCAGCAGCAACGGTTCGTTGACCTCGATCGGCGACAGCACCACGCGGCTGCCCTCGCCGAGCAAACCATCTATGGTGGCGAAGGCGCCCTGTGGCAGGGAGTCCTGCGGCCAGGGGATTTCGCTGAGCTTGGTGCGGTCGAGTTCCATGCCATAGCGCAATGGGGCATTCGCCACCACGATGGTCTTGAATTCGACCTTAGGGGCGACGGGTGCTGCGATCGACGCCGTCTTTTCGGAATCGGCTCTGGCTTGACTCTTGACCCAGAAATCCGCGGCAAAGATCGAGATCGCGCCGAAAACGGCGGCGATGCCGATCATCGATATGGCCTTGCCCCTCACGCCGAAACCCCTGATGCCCGCAGTTTCTTGTTTTGTTGGGCTCACGCTAGGCGGCATTGTTAAAGAATCAGGAATCTTGCGCGGAGGCATTTGACCTATTTCCGCCGGCTTGGTTATCGAATGGTTTTGGGGTAAGAGGGGCCGGATCCCCGAACGGAACAGGAACCTCGGTCGCTTGGCGCTGAAAAGCGTGGCAGTATCGCGAGGTGATTCGCAGCACCGGACCCTATGGCAGGCATGGACGACAGCAACGATCTTTTCGGCACTATTGACAAGCAGTCGCCGCCGGTTCGCACACCGGCGCGCCCGGCTGATCCGCTGGTGCAAGCCACGAAGCGTCCTGCGGCGATAAAGGACGGCAGCGAGGGCTATAGCGCCGCCGACATCGAGGTGCTGGAAGGGCTGGAGCCGGTGCGCCGCCGGCCAGGCATGTATATCGGCGGCACCGACGACAAGGCGATGCACCATCTGTTCGCCGAGGTCATCGACAATTCGATGGACGAAGCGGTTGCCGGCCATGCCACCTTCATCGATGTCGAACTCTCGGCCGACGGCTATCTCGCCGTCACCGACAATGGCCGAGGCATTCCGGTCGATCCGCATCCGAAGTTCAAGAAGCCAGCGCTCGAAGTGATCATGACGACGCTGCATTCGGGCGGCAAGTTCGACTCGAAGGTCTACGAAACGTCCGGCGGCCTGCATGGCGTCGGCGTTTCCGTGGTCAACGCGCTGTCGGACCATCTCGAGGTCGAAGTCGCGCGAGGCCGCCAACTCTATCGCCAGCGCTTCTCGCGCGGCGTCCCGGTAACCGGCCTCGAGCAGTTGGGCGAGGTCCACAACCGACGCGGTACAAAAATCCGCTTCCACCCCGACGAGCAGATTTTCGGCAAGGGTGCGGCATTCGAACCGGCGCGGCTCTACCGCATGACGCGCTCAAAAGCCTACCTGTTCGGCGGCGTCGAGATCCGCTGGACCTGCGATCCGTCGCTGATCAAGGAAAAGGACCAGACGCCGGCCAAGGCGGAGTTCCATTTTCCCGGTGGCTTGAAGGACTATCTCAAGGCATCGCTCGGCGACGACTTCCAGGTGACGCGCGAAATCTTTGCCGGCAAGAGCGAAAAGCAAGGCGGCCATGGCTCGCTCGAATGGGCGGTGACCTGGTTCGGTGGCGACGGCTTCATCAATTCCTACTGCAACACAATCCCGACCGGCGAAGGCGGCACGCACGAGGCCGGCTTCCGCAACGTGCTGACGCGGGGCCTGCGCGCCTATGCTGATCTCGTCGGCAACAAACGCGCATCCATCGTCACCTCGGAGGACGTCATGATCTCGGCGGCGGGCATGCTGTCGGTGTTCATCCGCGAGCCGGAATTCGTCGGCCAGACCAAGGACAGGCTGGCGACGATCGAGGCGATTCGGATTGTCGAGACCGCCATTCGCGACCCGTTCGATCATTGGCTGGCCGACAATCCGCAGGAAGCATCGAAGCTGCTCGAATGGGTAATCGCGCGCGCCGACGAACGGGTGCGCCGGCGCCAGGAAAAGGAAGTTTCGCGCAAGAGCGCGGTGCGCAAATTGCGGCTGCCCGGCAAGCTCGCCGACTGCACGCAGAATGCCGCGGCCGGTGCCGAACTCTTCATCGTCGAAGGTGACTCGGCGGGCGGCTCGGCCAAGCAGGCGCGCGACCGCGCCAGCCAGGCGGTGCTGCCACTGCGCGGCAAGATCCTCAACGTCGCCAGCGCCGGCAACGACAAGCTCGCCGGCAACCAGCAGATCTCGGACCTGATTCAGGCGCTCGGCTGCGGCACGCGGTCGAAATACCGCGATGAGGATTTGCGCTACGACCGCGTCATCATCATGACCGACGCCGACGTCGACGGCGCCCACATCGCCTCGTTGCTGATCACCTTTTTCTACCAGGAAATGCCGGCGCTGGTGCGTGGCGGCCACCTTTATCTGGCGGTGCCACCGCTTTACTCGATCAGGCAAGGCGGCAAGGTCGCCTATGCCCGGGACGACGCGCACAAGGACGAACTGCTGCGCACCGAATTCACCGGGCGCGGCAAGGTCGAGCTTGGCCGTTTCAAGGGTCTGGGCGAGATGATGGCCGCGCAGCTCAAGGAAACCACCATGGACCCGAGGAAGCGCACGCTGCTTCGGATCGATGTGATCGACGCCGAGACGGCGACCAAGGATGCCGTCGATGCGCTGATGGGCACCAAGCCGGAAGCGCGCTTCCGCTTCATCCAGGAACGCGCCGAATTCGCCGAGACGGAAGTGCTGGATATCTAGCCGCCAGCCGGTTTAGCCTGCGCTTCTCATACGGAGACCAGTGTGTGATCTGGGCGCGGCTGACGAGCTATTTCGAGGCAAGGTTTTCCGGGTTGGCGCAACCTACGCGCTCGGATTGGATTTTTGCCCTGCGCACCGTTTCGGCCGGCCTGATCGCGCTGCTGGCCGCCTATGCGTTGAAGCTCGACCACCCGCAATGGGCCATGATGACGGTGTTCATCGTCGCCCAGCCGGTTGCCGGCATGGTGCTGGCGAAGGGCTTCTACCGGTTGCTCGGCACGCTGGTCGGCGGCATGGCTGCGATAGGCATCACGACGGTGTTCGGCACCGGCCCCTGGGTATTGGTGACGGTGCTTGCCCTCTGGATAGGCATCTGCACCTTCGTCTCGTCGCTGCTGCGCAATCCCGAAGCCTACGGTGCCGCCCTTGCCGGCTACACCGCGATGATCATCGGCCTGCCCGCCTTCGGACAGCCGCACCTCGTCGTCGACCTCGCAGTCGCGCGCTGTGCCGAGATCGTGCTCGGCATCATCTGCGCCGGCCTGACCAGCCGGCTGATCCTGCCAAGACTGGCCAGCAACGCCATCGTCTCGCGGCTGAAACGCTGCATTCTCGATCTTGCGACTTACGCCGGCGGCGCATTCTCCGGCGGCGATCCGGCAACGCTGTTCGGCCTGCACCGAAAGCTGGTCGCCGACACCCAGACGCTCGGCGAGATGCGCGCCTATGCCAGGCTGGAAGCGCCGAGCTTTGCGCCGCGCTCCCATCCGGTCCGACGCACCATCGGACAGCTGCTCTCGGCCCTCTCGGCGGCACGCGCGCTGCATTCGCACGCTGCCCCTAAGAACGCCGCACTCATCCCGGTGCGATCGGAATTGCACGCCCTTGTCAGCGAACTGGCTGCGAAACCCGGCGCGCTGGACGACACCGCGCCCTGGATGACGCGACTTGACGCCATTTCAGCCAAGGCCCGGCAAATGCCCGATGCCCCGACCGATCAGGGCGACGACTGGGTCGGCACCATCACCCGCCTTACTATCGCCGCCGATTTCGCCGAGGCGTTCAAGCAGGTGCTGCGCGGCCTCGATGCCTTGCGCGCGCCCGCCACGCGCCCGGTCCGGGGCAGCAGGCAGCCCGCGCTGGTGGTGCATCGCGACTACTCCGGCGCATCGCGCAATGCCGTGCGCGCTGCCTTGGCCACCTTGCTGGTCGCCGCCTTCTGGCTGACGACGAAATGGTCGGAAGCGGCCGGCACGGTCATTCTCGTTGCCGTCGTATCCAGCCTGTTTGCGGCCCGCCCCGATCCTGTGCAGGTCGCCTGGGGGTTCTTCAAGGGAACACTGCTCGCTTTGCCCTTTGCCTTTCTTGTCGGCCAGATCGAGTTGCCCGCCTTGCCCGGCTTCGGCTGGTTCATGCTGTTTGTCGTGCCGATCCTGGTGCCCACGGCGCTGGCGATGGCCAATCCACGCTATGTCGGCGTGGCGACAGCCTTCGCCATCAACTTCCTCGCCTTCCTTAGTCCGCATCAGGCGATGACCTACGATCCCGGCCCCTTCTTCGCCGGTTCGGCATCGATCCTGGTCGGCATTCTGCTGGCGATCGGCGTCTTCATCGTCGTGTTGCCCGCCGATCCGTGGCTCGCGGCCAACCGCATCGTGCGCGCCATGCGCGAGGATTTGGCGCGGCTTTGCCTGCATGAGCGTGTGCCGAGGCGCTCGGCCTTCGAGAGCCTCGCCTATGACCGCATCAACCAGCTGATGCCGCTGGTGCAGAATGCCGGCGGCAAGGGCGATGCTGTTTTAGGCGGTGGCGTCGCCGCCGTCACCGTTGGCTTGGAGATCCTCCGGCTGCGCGGAGCAAGCCAAAGCCATGCCATCCCATCGGAGACCGCGCTTTCGATCACCAACTTCCTGCGGGCGCTGGCGCGCGAACTGCTCTTTCGCGCCCCTGGCGATCCGCAGACGTCGACCGTCGCCGTCGCCCGCCAATATGCGGCAAACATCGCCCAGCGAAACGGCACCGGCGACCTGCTGCAGATCGCGGCATCGCTGCGCATCATCGCCGCGGCGATGGAGGATTTTCCGGATTTCTTCGCGAAGGATCGTAACTAGCGTGCCCAAGTGTGTCGAGATTCAGGTCAGGCCGAGCCGAGAATGGTGGGTTCCGAGAACCGGAGCGGAGCGTACTTTGGGGTACGTGAGCACCGGAAGCGCAGGGAACCGTCATTCGCAGGCCGGCATCACTTGAATATCGATACACTTTAGGCGGCGGCGATCGCCAGCGCGTGGCCCCGCGCGTTCTCGCGCAGCGCGTCGAGATGGATCGACTTGACCAGCGCGGCCAGATCGCCTTCCGCCGACTGTCCACCCACTTCCTTGAGCATCAGCCAGCTGACCTCCTGCACACCGGCGACGCGCTTGCCGTTGGCGACCTCGCGCCAGATCTTCAATGCGCGCAGGATGATGGCGTGTGTGGCGGCGGCGAGGCCGGCGCTGCGGAACAACGCCTGCAGGGCGACATCGTGCCCGCCGGCAAGCAGCGCCCTCACCCTTTGTTCGGACTGCTGGCTGAGCGCGACCAGCGCCGAGCCGAAGAAATCGACCTTGCCGTGCGCGATGGTGCGGATGAGGAAGCTGGCGGTGAGATCGCCGCGCAGCCTGAGATGCTCGATTAGTGCGGCATGTTCTTCCTGGCGCGTGCCCTCGATCAGGGTCACCGAAGCCTTGACGCAGGCATCGCGCATGACGCGGTCGGCGCGCGCCGCGCCCATCATTGCCATGACCAACGGCGACGTTTTCAGCATCTCGCCGAGCTTGACGAGCAGCATATGCCGACAGTCGGCAGGCAGCCGGGCGTCCGATATCAGCGCCTCACGAACCAGAGGCAGATGGCCGTGGCGTTCAGCCATGCGGCGGAAGCTGAGCGAGGCGATGTCGGCGCCGCTGTTGGCGAGCAACACGACGCAGGCTTCGGCCTCGCCGATCTCGGCGATCGCGGCCGACAGCGCCATCGAGACGACCGGCCGGTCGGCGATCAGTCTCTGCGTCGCCTTCGGACTTGAGGCCACGCGGTTGATCAGATCGGCGTCGGTAAGCAGCGGCGAACGCGCCAGCACCATGCCGGCGACTTCCGGCTGGTCGGAGGCCAGCACACTGATGATCTGCAATGGCGCGTGGTGGCTCATCGACAGTGCCTCGGCCATCGCCAGCCGCACCTTCGACGAAGCATCGTCGAGCAACAGCGTCAGCGCCGCCTCCGCGGCGCAACGGTCCTCGAACGGCAGGTCGGAATTGACGTAGGCTCGGGCCAGCGCGCTTGCCGCGGCGGCGCGCTCTGTCACCCTGGCCGTGCAAATCCATCTCAAAAAATGCGAAACAACCATGCCGCCTGCTTACGCCCCTTGCCAGAACGGTCCTGGCCCCGTGGAGACGGTAGGCAGAAATGGTTTACGAACGGTTCACCATGTTCATTAACTGGCTTGCGAGCGCTGGGTGCAGCGCATATCAACCGTCAGCTAGTGGAGGCGAGAGAAAATGGCCGGGCTTTATCTCCAGGAGTTCGTTGTCGGCCACGTCTTCCAGCACACGCTGCGCAAGACCGTCACCGAAAGCGACAACATGCTGTTTTCGGTCATGACGCTGAACCCGCAGCCGCTGCACATCGACTTCGACTTCGCCGCCAAAAGCGAGTGGGGCAAGCCGCTGGTCAACTCGCTGTTCACGCTCGGCCTGATGATCGGCATTTCGGTCAACGACATCACCGTCGGTACAACGGTCGCCAATCTCGGCATGAAGGAAACCGTGTTTCCGCATCCGGTCTTCCATGGCGACACCATCCGGGTCGAGACGACAGTAATCTCGGTGCGCGAGTCCAGGTCGAAACCCGATCGCGGCATCGTCGAATTCGAGCATCGCGCCTACAACCAGCACGGCGATCTCGTCGCCAAATGCACGCGGCAAGCGATGATGCTGAAGAAGGCGACCTGAAACATGCGTTCACTGCTATTTGTCCCCGGCGATTCCCAGAAGAAGCTGGAAAAGGGTTTTGGAGCCGGTGCCGACGTGGTCATCGTCGACCTCGAGGATTCCGTCGCGCCGCACAACAAGGCGCTGGCGCGCGAAGTGGCGGCGCGCTTCATCGTCGAACGCAGGGCGCAAACCAGCTCAGTCATCTATGTCAGGGTCAACGATCTGTCGATCGGGCTGACCGATGACGACCTGGCGGCATTGGTGCCGGCAAGACCCGACGGCATCATGCTGCCCAAGTCGAACAGCGGCCAGGATGTGCAGCATCTCTCGGCAAAGCTCAGGGTGCACGAGGCCGAAAACGGCCTGGCCGATGGCGCGATCAAGATCCTGCCGATCATCACCGAAACGCCGGCAGGCGTGCTGGCGGCCGCGACCTATGCCGGAACCAGCGCGCGGCTTGCCGGTCTCACCTGGGGAGCGGAAGATCTGTCGGCGGCGATCGGTGCACGTGCGGTCCGCGACGAGCATGGCCGCTACACTGACGTTTTCCGCCACGCTCGTATCATGACCATACTCGCCGCTGCCGCAGCAGAGGTCGCGGCGATCGACACCGTCTTCCCGAATTTTCGCGACATGGCCGCCTTCAAAGCGGAATGCACTGAAGCCGAGCGCGACGGCTTCACCGGTAAGATGGCGATCCACCCCGACCAGGTGCCGGTCATCAACGCCGCCTTCACGCCGTCGGTCGAGGCGGTGAGGCAATCGATGGCAATCGTCGCGGCGTTCAAGGCGGCGGGAAATCCCGGCGTCGTCGGCATCGACGGCAAGATGTACGACCGCCCGCATCTGCGGCTGGCCGAGCGGCTTCTGGCGCGTGCCGGGGCGGCCGGCGTTTCCGCTTAGAGCCATTTTCAGGAAAAGTGTGAAACCGTTTCTGTCCGAGTTGCGTCAAAACAGGGCATTCGACCGGTTTGGCGTTTTCGTGAAACGATGTGGATCACCCTGCTCTCAGTCCCGCGCCAGCACGATGATCCGGTCCTCCGGCAGATAGGCCAACGCCTCGGACTTTAGCGGGTTGACGGTGACGCCGCCCAGCGCCCTCTGGTCGGCTTCTCCGGCGCGAATGCGCCGGTAACCCAAGGCGATCTCGCCGCGCAACCGCGCCGATTCCGCGATCGTCCAGAAGGTCACCGGCTGGTCGACGGCGACATAGTCTGCGACGGGACGCATGTAGATTTCGGAGCCCTTCTCGTCGAGCAGGTCATCGAAGATCGCGGCAAGGTGCTGGTTCTCGGACGCCTGCGCCAGCATCAGGCTGACCAGCCTGTTGCTGACGACGAAATCATCGGCCTTGGTGACTGCCGCAAGATCTCGGTTGCGCACGTCGATCATCTCGCTGACGATGCTGATGTGCATACCGGCGTCAACCGCGATCTTGCGCAGATGCAGGAGCGTTACCAGCGTGCGCGTATCGGCGGGCTGCGCTGCCATGGTTTCGCTATAGCCGAGGACGAGCACATGGTCGTAGGAAGGCACGTCCAGGCTTGCCAGAGCGGAGCTGCTCGATGTGTCCGTGACGCGACAGTAGACCGACAGATTGTCACCGGCGACCGGCAGGCCGGCAACCTCCTGCTCGAGGTCGGGCGTATCGGCCGCTATGGTCAGGATCGAACCAGGCGCGACGTAGCGCGACAGTTCGTAGGTTATGATCGGACCGCGCCGGTTCCAGCCCAGGACAAGCGTGCGCTCCGGCTTCGTCTCGACGGGCCGCGGCTCGATGATCGCCGCCGCGTCGATCTTGATGCCAGCGCTCCCCAGCTTTATCGCTGCATCGTCCTCGGCGACGATGATGGCGCGCATGTCTTTGCCGATCACCAGGTCCGACGGCGGGTTGAGATTGACGCGTCCCTCTTGGTCGCAAAGCCCGATCAGCGCGCAGTGTTCATACGCCATCACCGCCTCGCCGAAGGTCTTGCCGGTGAGGTCCGGCTGCTCGGTCGTATAGATTTCGCAGCCGTCGAAATCGAGCAGCTCCGAATAGACGCCGCTGAGGCCCGACTGCCGGCTCGAATGCACGACGATGCGCGAGATCAACTGGTCGGCCAGCACGAGCTGCACCTCGGCTCCACCGACGACGCGCGCGACCTCGGCGTTCTTGCCATCGCGGATCTCGGCGGCGATGTTGTAGGGGGCAGTGCGCCGGTTCGGGTCGTTGACCAGCGCCAGTACCGTCTTGATGACCTGTGAATCCGGATCGTCGCCGTCCGGCGACAGCACGATGACCGACCGCGAGGTCTGCGGATTGACAATGGCAAGGTCGTAGAGATCGGTCGGGTCGCCGCTGCGGCAGATGATGCGCGTGTTGCCCAGCTTGCCGACCTTGGCCGCGATCTCGTCCTCCATCTCGACCTTGTCCATGTTGGCCATGACCACAATGCGCGGACGTCGGCGGCTGGCATTGGCAATGACGAGTTCGGAGATGACGTCGAAGATCGACGGCGACCAGTTGAGGATGACCGTGTGATCTGTTTCCAGCACCCGCGAACGGCCCTTGCGCAATTCATCGAGCTTGCTGTCGACGCCGGCGCTCAGCACGCCGATGAGCGCCGAAACGACGAAGATGCCGGCAAGCGTGACGAACAGCATGACGAGACGAAAGGCCCAGCCAGTGTCGCCGCCCATCGTACCGGAATCGAGCGTGCGCATCAGCGATTCCCAGAACGCTTCGACAAAGTTCAGTGGCTCGCCGCCTTCGGGCGCGATGCGGGTCACCGCAAGGAAACTCGCGGCGACGACGATGATCAGCAGCGAAACGACGGCAAGCCAGCCGATCAGCGCGATCGGGCCGGCGGCCATGCTCTTGTCAAACCCGTAGCGTAGCCGGATTCCCAGCGAGTCTCGTTTCTTCATTTAGCCGATGCCCCGCAATATCCCCAAGGTCGATGCGCCGACTCCAGCGCATCGCCGAAGCCGCTCTCTTAGCCTGTGTTCAAATAAAGGGGAATCGCTTTCGCGTGCCCACGGCCAGGGAATCCGCCGACGCGGCGGACGGCGGCCGACCCAAGGATTAGTCCTTGTCCCAGCGCGGCCGGCGCATCGAAAACACCTCGTCGACGCTGGCATACTCCATATAGCCGAGGCGAGCGACGTTGCCTGCCTTGGTAATGTCGAACAGACCGTCTGTCAGGAAGGTATCGTCGATGTATACGCCGACCACTTCACCGGCGACGACGACAGCGCTTGTCGGCGATCCGTCCAGCGCCTTTGGCCGAAAGACCTCCGTCACCCGGCATTCGAGTGCGGCCGGCGCCGCCGCCACGCGCGGCGGCGAGACCAGGCGAGACGGCGCCATGGCGAGATCGGCATAGACGAACTCATTGACGCCGCGCGGCGCATTGACCGATGTGCGATTCATCTTGTCGGCGAGATCGCGGCTGACCAGATTGGCGACAAACTCACCGGTTTCCTGCGCGAAGGAGGCGCTGTCCTTCTCGCCCTCTGAGGAGAACCAGACGATGAAAGGCCGCGTCGAAACGGCATTGAAGAAGGAGTACGGCGCGAGATTGATCTCGCCGGCTCCGTTCAGCGTCGAAATCCAGCCGATCGGGCGCGGCGCGACGATTGCCTTCGAAGGGTCGTGCGGCAGGCCGTGGCCCTTTGAAGGTTCGTAGAACATTCAGCCCGCCCACGGCCCCGAATAGTCGCCGTAAAGCTTTGCCGGATCTGGCCGCGGCCGCTCCGGCGCCGGGCCCGCATAGGAGCCGATATGAATGAAGCCGACGACGCGCTCCTGCGGTGTCAGCCCGAGCAGCGCCCTACCCTCCGGCACATCCGAATACCAGTTGCTGATCATGTTGGTGCCATAACCCAGCGCGTTGGCTGCAATCATCAGGTTCATCGCCGCCATGCCGCCCGACAGGAACATTTCCCATTGCGGGATTTTTGGGTTCTCCCTTGGGATCGATATCACGCCTATCACCAGCGGCGCGCGCGAGAACCGCGCCAGTTCCTGGTTGCGGCGGCCTTCCGGCAATGGACCCTCCCGCTGCTCGGCAAGTGCTGCCAATTGTCTGCCGATTTCGATACGAGCAACGCCACGATAGAGGATAAAGCGCCAAGGCTCCAATCGGCCATGATCGGGCACTCGCGAGGCGGCGGCGATCATCGTCGCGATCTCCACATCGCTCGGCGCCGGCTCCTTCAAATCAGGGATCGGCGCGGAGTTTCGGCTCAGCAGAAAGTCGATGATCGGCGACGCCATGGGCGCAAGTCTCCTGAACAGTCTGTCTTGAGCTGAAGCGCACCATCGGAAATTCGGGCGGCTCGGGCATTGGCGCGGAATATACGCCGGATGGGAGAGTCGTATCGATCGGACTCTTAAGCCTTGAAATTGCCACCGCCATGGGCTTCAACGCAAGGCATGTTTGAGGGGACTATCCGTCTTTTCCTGGTCTGGCTCAGCGCCCTGCTGTTCATGGCGCCGGTTTCGTTCGCCATGGCGCAGAACGTCGATGGCGTAAGCGACCTGAAGCTTCCCGGAATCTCAAGCTATGCGACGCCGAAAGGCGAGAGGTCGCTGGCGCTGAGCGGCGGCGGCGCCATCACGCTCTCCGCGCAGTTGACCGACAAGGGTTCCGACATCACCCGCGGCATCGTTTGGCGGGTCTTCAAGCCGGAAGCCGTCAACGGAAAATTGCCGATGGTCGCCTCGGCACATGGCGGGACCGCGGTCTTCCAGCTCGAACCCGGCAGCTATCTGGTTCATGCCTCCTACGGTCGGGCCGGCGCCACCAAGCGCATCACCGTCGGCAAGGACGCCAAGCGCGAGAGCCTCGTGCTCGATGCCGGCGGCCTCAAGCTGGACGCCGTGCTGTCCGGCGGCGTGCGCATTCCGCCGAAGAAGCTGCGCTTTTCGATCTACGAGGGCACCGCAGAGGCCAATGGCGATCGCGCGCTGATCATTCCCGATGTCGAGCCCAATAGTGTCGTACGGCTCAACGCCGGCATCTACCATGTCGTCTCGACCTATGGCGCGGTCAATGCGGTCATCCGCTCCGACATCCGCGTCGAGGCCGGCAAGCTGACCGAAGCTACCGTCGAGCACCACGCCGCCGAGATCACGATGAAGTTGGTGCGCGAGACCGGTGGCGAGGCGATCGCCGACACGTCATGGTCGCTGCTCAACGAATCCGGCGATCCGATCAAGGAAACCGTCGGCGCCTTCGCCTCGATGGTCCTGGCCGAGGGCGACTACACCATCATCGCCAAGAACCGCGACCGCATCTATCAGAAAGATTTCACGGTCGTGGCCGGGCAGAACCAGGAGATCGAGGTTCTGGCCACCGAAGCGGCGGCGATGGATCCCGAAGAAGGTGCGGACTGACCTTCAACTGACTTCAAGCAGCCAGCTTGGTCCGCGCCGGCAAGAACGGTATCCGCCGGCGCGGCAAGGTCGGCGCCAGGTCGAACACGCCGCGATAAAGCCGGTGAAGCAATGCCTTGCGGTCGCGCAATGGCTCCAGTTCGCTCCAGTTCAGCACCTCGCCGACACGCACCTCGATCGCCTTGCCGGACAGCCGCGCGAATTCGTGGATGAGCAGCGACGTCCGCAATGTCAGCGACGCCTTGCCGACGAACTTCGCCAGGCGGCCGTCGCGCTCGGCCATGTTCATCGGCCCGCTGACCAGATGGAAAAGCCTGCCATTCTGCCCGGAAAAATGCATCGGGATGACCGATGCCTTTGCCTCCTGAATGAGGCGCGCCGGAAACATCTTCCACGGTAGGTCGCGCGCCTGCCCAAAACCTTTTGGCGCGGTGGCGACGCCACCGGCGGGAAACACCACGATGGTGACGCCTTCCTTGAGCAGCCGCACCGCCTCGTGGCGCACGGCCATGTTGTTCTTGAGCGCGTCCTTGGTCTCGGAAAAGTCGATCGGCAGCGAGTAAGGCTCCATCTCGCGGATCTTGAGCAGATCCTTGTGGATCATCACCCGGAACGGGCGTCCGAGCTGCTCGGCCAATGACAGCACGGCAATGCCGTCACCGATGCCGAACGGATGATTGGCGACGATCACCAGCGGCGTATCCGGCAATCGTGCGGGTGGCCATTGGTCTGATGTCCGCACGCGTACATCGATCAGGTCGAGCATGCGACCGAACACGCGCTCGCCTGTCGGCACGACCTGACGGCGCCAGAAATCATAAAGCGCGGTGTAGCGGTCACGGCCCGACAGGCCTTCGACCGAATGGATGAACCAGCGCGCCAGCGCCGGCTGGCGCGGATTGGCATAGGACAGCTCGGGAAAGGGTCGTTCGCGCAATTTCAGCTTGAGCATATGGGCTCGTTACAAGGTCGGCGTGACAAGGATATGAAATGGCGGTGGATCGCTCCACCGCCATTTGGCCGGAACTATGCCGATCAGGCCGCGCGTTTGCGCTTGCGGTCGGGCGTAACAACCTCTTCGGTCAGTTTCGCGATCGCCTGGTCAAGGCCAAGCGATTCCTGGTCGCGTGAGCCCAACCGGCGCATATTGACCGTCTGCTCCTCCGCCTCGCGCTTACCGCAGACGAGGATGACGGGAACCTTGGCCAGGCTGTGCTCGCGGACCTTGTAGTTGATCTTTTCGTTGCGCAGATCCGCTTCCGCCAGCAGCCCTGCGGCCTTCAGCTTTGCCATCACTTCGGTCGCATAGCCGTCGGCATCCGACGTGATCGTCGCCACCACTACCTGCAGCGGCGCGAACCACAGCGGGAAATGGCCGGAATAGTTCTCGATCAGGATGCCGAGGAAGCGCTCCATCGAGCCACAGATGGCGCGGTGCACCATCACCGGCTGCTTCTTCTCCGAATCCGAGCCGATATAGAAGGCGCCGAACCGTTCCGGCAGGTTGAAATCGACCTGCGTCGTGCCGCACTGCCATTCGCGGCCGATGGCGTCCTTCAGCACATACTCGAATTTCGGCCCGTAGAAGGCGCCCTCACCCGGATTGATCGAGGTCTTGATACGATTGCCGGACCGCGTCCTGATGGTTTCCAGCACGCTGCCCATGATCGCTTCGGCGTGGTCCCACGCTTCGTCGGTGCCGACACGCTTGTCCGGCCGTGTCGACAGCTTGACGCTGATCTCGTCAAAACCAAAGTCGGCATAGGTCGACAGAATTAGGTCGTTGATGCGCAGGCACTCCGACGCCAGCTGCTCCTCGGTGCAGAAGATATGCGCATCGTCCTGCGTGAAGCCGCGCACGCGCATGAGCCCATGCAGCGCGCCAGATGGCTCATAGCGATGCACATTGCCGAATTCTGCAAGCTTTACGGGCAGATCGCGATAAGACTTCAACCCATGCTTGAAAATCTGCACATGGCCCGGACAGTTCATCGGCTTCAGCGCGAAGACCCGATCGTCATCGGTATCGTCGCCGGCGACCGTCACCTTGAACATGGCGTCGCGATACCAGCCCCAGTGGCCTGACGTCTCCCACAGGCTCTTGTCGAGTACCTGCGGCGCGTTGACTTCCTGGTAGCCCTGCTCGTCGAGGCGGCGGCGCATGTAGTTGACCAGGTTCTGGAACATCTTCCAGCCCTTGGCGTGCCAGAAGACGACGCCCGGGCCCTCTTCCTGGAAATGGAACAGGTCCATCTCGCGGCCGAGCTTCCGATGGTCGCGCTTCTCTGCCTCGTCGATCATCATCTGATAGGCTTCGAGCTGCGCCTGGTCGGCCCAGGCCGTGCCATAGATGCGGGTCAGCATCGGGTTGTTCGAGTCACCGCGCCAATACGCACCAGCCACCTTCATCAATTTGAAGGAACTGCCGATCTGCCCGGTCGAAGCCATGTGCGGGCCGCGGCAGAGGTCGAACCAGTCGCCTTGCGCATAGATCTTGAGATCCTGATCCTCGGGAATGGCGTCGATCAGCTCCAGCTTGTACTGCTCGCCCTTGTCGGCAAACACTTTCTTCGCCTTGTCGCGCGACCAGACTTCCTTGGTGAACGGCTTGTTGCGCGCAATGATCTCGCGCATCTTCTTCTCGATCACCGGGAAATCATCCGGCGTGAACGGCTCGTTGCGAGCAAAGTCGTAATAGAAGCCGTTCTCGATCACCGGCCCGATGGTCACCTGCGTTCCCGGCCACAATTCCTGCACGGCTTCCGCAAGCACATGCGCCGCGTCGTGGCGAATCAGTTCCAGCGCGCGCGGATCGTCGCGGGTGACGATCTCGACCTTGCCGGACTTGCCGAGCGGATCGCTGAGGTCGCGCACGGTGCCATCGATGGCGTAAGCGACGGCCTTCTTGGCGAGCGATTTCGATATCGATTCGGCCAGACCAGCACCGGTCATCGCCGCGTCGTATTCGCGGACGGAGCCATCGGGAAATGTCAGGGAAACGGAATTCAGCATCAAGTATCTCCTATCCAGTCCCGCAAACGAGCGCGGGTGGTTAAAATGCATGTCGCCCAAATTGTATGACGGTTTTGGGGTACGCATAGGGAAAAGCCGGATGCGTCCGGCAGCGGCTGTCTTGTATGGACAGTTTCCGCCGCCGTAAAGCCCGGTTCAGGTGTAGGCGTTCATTTGATGAACTGAGGCAGATCCTTCAGGAACGCGACCCGCGTCTTGAGGCCCTTGGGCATATCGGTGCGGTTGGTGTCGACGACCAGCCGCGCAAAGACGATCTGGCGGCCGTCCTTGTTCGCCCAGCCGACGAACCAGCCGAGCGAGCGCTTTTCTTGGACCTTGTCGGCATCGTTAGCCAGCTTGGTGCTGCCGGTCTTGCCTCGCACCGTCCAGCCTCCTGCCTGGAAGGTCGGGATGATGGCTGATGTCATGTCATACGCTTTGGCCGAGACCGGCAGCTTGCGGGCTAGAAACCTGCGCAGGAAATCGACCTGCTCGACTGGCGTGATCTTCAGGGAAGAATTCACCCAGGACCGGGTCAGGCCATCATTCTTGCCGGGATTGCCGGAAACATCGGCATTGCCGTAGTCGAATTTCGAGACATAGCCGGCAAAGCTTTGCGGCCCAAGCTGGCGGGTGATTTCGCGCGAATACCAGAGGATCGAATCCTTTTCCCAGATTATCGGATCGACGGTCTTCTGGTCCCGCTTCAAGGCCTTGAACTCCGGCTTGTAGTCCCAGCTCGGCGTGTGCTCGTCGCTCAAGATTCCGCTGTCATAGCCGATCAGTGACAGCGGCACCTTGAACGTCGACGCCGGGCTGAACCGCTGATCGCAAACCCCATTCTGGTAGAGCGTCTTGCCGCTCGCCGCATCGGCGATCAACGTGCATTGGACGTCCTTCAGCGGCGCCGATTGCGCGCGCATCGGAAATCCCAGCAGCCAGGCGAGCAGAAACAGGACACCGGCAAAGATGAAGGGAAGACGGTCGATGTTACGCATTTGATGCTCGCTCCAGAGGGGGTTCGCGAGCGGCTTAGCGAGGTCTCTTGTCTCGATTTTGTCTCAAATGCGCAGTCTCTGTGCAGCCTGGCGTTAACCCTACCGGATCGTAAACTCGCAATACGGCCGAGATTTCGCTGGCGCCGTCACCCCTGCTCTTCGCCCGGCTTGCTGCCGATCCGCCAGTAGCGCCAGGGCGTGAACCAGACATAGCGCTTAGCCAGGGTTTCCGGCACGCGGTCGATGCCATGCGTGCCGAATGGGCCGCAACGCAGCACCCGAAAAAAGCCCATCCAGCCGCCGGCCCACAAGCCATGGCGGGCGATCGCCTCGTGCGCGTATTCGGAACAGGTCGGCAAATGCCGGCAGGAATTGCCGACAAAGCCGGACAGTGTCAGTTGGTAAATGCGCACGAGCGTCGTGCCTAGGACACGGCCGGGCGTCTTGCGCCACGGGCCGGGCCAGTTGCGCCCACGCCTTGGCGGTCCGGCGCTATGCACATGTCCATGCTGGTCGCCCACTGCGGTCTCCGTATCGCGCTCCCACGCGATAGATGTGGGCTTCGTCAGGAGAACGCAATCCCACTCCTTGTGCGCCTCCCGCCGTCACGGACGGTGTGTGGCGCCATAAGCGACCGACAGCGCGGCCTGGTGCTTGAGGCAGGTGGTGGCGTTGAGCAGCCGGGCAACCTCGTCGCGGCTCAGGACCACCGGCAGCTTGCGCGGATGCGCCAGGGGTGGTTCGGCGGCAGCGGCAGAGCATCACGGGCAGTTCACCGGGAAAGCGACGCTGGCCCTTGCGCCAGCCGGCCTCGTGGCTGACGGTGACGATGCGCTCCTCGATGCGGCCATGGACCTTGTCGAGATCGACGGCGCTGTCGAGGCAATCGGCGGGAGCGTCGTCGAAATAGTGCTCGATCTCGGCTCTGAGTGTGAGTTGGTTGGCCTTGACGGCCAACAGATAGTCGCCCCCCTTGATCGCGGATGGCTTGGGCGATCGTGGCATTGGTGGCGATGGCGTCGATCGAGACCAGCGCGCCTTTCAAGCCCTCATTTGCTCCCAGCCGCTGCAAGAGCACGGGAATGGCCGTCGTTTCGCTGCTCTTGTCGGGGACCGCTTCCCTCCTGCGGTTCCAAACTGGGGTGCGAGGTGTAACGCCGCACTCGGTAACAGCGCGGGGGATATGAACCAGCTGGGAGGCCCTTCATCGTCGTTGGCACGGTCTGGCCGCGCGGACCCCACCCGATGAAGGCGTTGAAATATCTCGTCGTGGTGCTGTGGGACGCATTCGTGGTCGCGCCACTCCTGTGGGCGCCGCCTCAGGGACGCAAGAAAACGTCATCCTATCTTTGGGTGGCATGCATCGGATTCGCACCGGCCTCAAGATATTGCGTGATTTTCCTCAAGGGCATCGGCCTGCCAAACAAATATCCCTGTTGGACGAAACAGCCGCAGCTGGTCAGCCGGAGCGCCTGGCTTTCGGTTTCAATGCCTTCTGCGATGATATGCAGGTCCAGGGCCTGTGCGAGTTGAACGATCGCTTTGACCACCGCTTCGGCCTGCCCGTCGGAGCTGATGTCCCTGGCAAACGAGCGATCGATCTTGATAACGTCCAACGGCAATCGCCTGATGTATGAAAGGCTTGAATAGCCCGCTCCGAAATCGTCGAGGGCAATTCGGATGCCGAGCGCGCGAAAGTGTGAAAGCCGCTCCTCAGCCTGTTCGAAATCAATGAGCAGCCGGCTTTCCGTGATTTCAAGCTGAAGCGCCGAGGGCGGAAAGCGATGACGAGCCAACGTCGCGGCGATCTGCTCGACCACCGAGGGCGAACGCAAGTGGCGCGTCGATAGATTGATCGACACATAGTTGAGACGACCTTCGCGGATGAGCGGATACATCTCCTGGCAGCAGCGGTCGATCATCGCAAGGCCGAGTTCGATGATCAACGAACTTTCCTCGGCCAGCGGGATGAACAGCCCGGGAAGAATGAGCCCGCGCTCGGCATGCTGCCATCGTGCAAGCGCCTCCACCCCGACGATCCTGTTGCTCTGGGTGGAGATAATCGGCTGATACCAGGGCTCGATCTCTCGCGCCGCCACGGCGCTGCGCAATTCTGCTTCCAATCCCTGGAGGTGCTCAAGCTCTGCCGCCATCGTTTCGTCAAATTCCGTCCATGTCGAGCGCCCCGCCGACTTGGAGCGGTACAGAGCTATATCGGCGAAGCGCTGCAGCGTTGGCGAATCCGTGGCATTGCCGGGGAAGCTTGCAAAACCGACCGAGCAACTGACGATCAACTGCAGGCGGCCACAAGCGATAGGCCTGCTCATGGCCTCCATGACCTTCGCCGCGATCTCGCGGGCACGTTCGCTGTGAATTGGCGTCACGCAGATAACACCGAACTCATCACCACCCAGCCGGCCTGCCACCTCCTGCTCCTTGCAAATTGCCCGCAACCGGTCGGCAACCGCCAGCAGCACCGCGTCTCCTACGGCATGGCCGTAATTGTCGTTGATTTCCTTGAACCGGTCGAGATCTACAAACAGAAGTTGTACACAGCCACCTTGAACATGGGCCGCATTGATGGCCGCGTCCAGATCGCGAGCGAAACTGCCCCGATTGGCGAGCGTGGTCAGAGGATCGCGCTCCGCAAGGAACAGGGCCTGCTGACGGGAGACCTCCAACTCGTGAGTGCGATCGAGGACGCGCATTTCGAGATCGTTGGCCAGCACAGTCAGGTGGCTGTTGGCGTTGTAGAGCTCAAGCGACTTCGCCTCGAGCAGCCATTCGGCCGCTTCACGTGCTCGCCGTTCGCGTTGGAGACGCCGTTCGAGACGCGCAACGCGATCCTCGGAATGGCTGGCTTCCGAGAGCATTTAAGCTATCGCACCTGTCTTCTGGATCGAAAAACGAACGAATTTCTCGCCGCCGTTTTCGTGGGAGCTTCGCTCTATTCGCACAGTCTCACCGTAGATCTGAGCCGCTCCAAGAATGAGGCCGGAGGCAAGCGCCTCGAAGGGACGGCTGCTGCGATAATCAAGGTTCATTGCCCCATGACCGACGCGCTCGGCCCGAAATTCCGGCAGCTCGGCATCGGGGTAGAGCTTACGCACCTCCACGTGGATATGCCTATCGATACTTTCGAGGAAATCAAAGAGGGTGGCTGCCGTCTTGAAGAAGTCGGGGAACGAAGCCTTGAAACGCCCGATCAAATGCTGGCCGAATAAACCCAGCAACTCGTCTGGCGGCGTGTGGCTTTGCGCGGCCAATGTGGTGACGAGAGATTGCATCTCCTTGTGGTCATAAGTTCCCACCGCGGTGTAGGCGCCACCGCTCGGCAGATCGGAAGCCTCTATGAGGTCATCCACCGCATCAGCCCCATAGGTCTGTTCCACGAAGCCCAGCAGTTCGGTGAATACCATACCCTTCATGTTGCCCTCACTCGCCTATTGGACCGGCCCCAGTTCTGAGCCTAAACCGCAGCATAGAATGTATAGTTAAGGGTATAATTAAGAATGAAAAAAATCGGTCACATAAGTTGCCTCTCCGTACGCCGTCGACGTTGCAGGCAATGCTGGCGGCCCACTCCCTCGACAAGGAGGCGCGCCCTAGAGGAGCGGCCAGAATACCGGCAAACTCCGCGACGGCGTGGATATTGGATCGCTGGCGCCGTCGACAGACGCGGATCCGTCGGTTGGCGCAGTCTGTTCGGCGGCGCCGGTGGCACATCCGCCTGGCCGGTAGCATCGCGGTGCTGCGCGCGCGTCATTTGGAAACCTTGAAACCGGGCCGCTACCGGTTTGGTATCCGGGCCAACGAACTCTCCTTGGCGGCAACGGGGACGACCGGCCGCGTGACTTTCTCCGAGGTCTCAGGCTCCGAGACCTTCCTCTATTTCGATGCGCCTTTCGGGTCGGCGGTGATCCAAGTCGAGGGTGTGCACAGCGTAACTCTCGGTGACGACATTGCAGTCGCGATCAACCCCGATCGCTTCTAATGCTTCGCCGCCGACAGCGACGGCGTCCTGATGGCCGCGCCGGAGCCGTCCATGGGAGGGCAATCCTGATGGCCCGTCTACCTCGATGGCCTCGACCACCGCTATGGCGCTGCCCCCTATGCACTTGAGAAGTCGGACATTCTGTTCGAGGACGGCAAGACTACGCGTTGCTCGGTCCGTCCGGCTGTGGCAAGGCCACGATGCTGAACATCATGTCGGGATTGCTGTTCCCGTCGGACGGACGTGTCGTGCTTGGCGACCGGGATGTCACGCGCGTCAGGACGGCTGACCGTAACATCGCGCAGGTGTTCTAGTTCCCGGTAATCTACCCATCGAAAACTGTGTTCGGAAACCTGGCCTTTCCACTTGAAACGCCACCTGGTTTGCTTGGCATGACGCCAAAAGAATATCGCTAAGTGAAGCCTGCCTTCCGACTTTCCGATAGTGGCGCCAAACTACGCCGCGACACGGATGCTAGCGGTCTCGGCCGCAAGGCTGGACCTGTTGAGAAGGCGCCCGCGAAGCGGAAGGCGAAGGCTTAACGCCCCTCCACATGACGGAGCGTCAAGACTCAGATACCGCTTGGCGAAGCGGGCGGCGATGATTCAACAGCCCGCAGTTGTCTTTTTCATCTGGATAAGGGCGGCGCCCTTCGCGTCGACTGTCGCCTGACCAGCCGCCGAGGACTGTGCGCTGCCGGTCTGCTGGCCGGGGGCACAATCTTTTACCGTATTCGGTTTCGATGTGCCGCCCGTTATGGTGGGGTCAAGCTTCATTCCGCCGGCCGCACCATAATTCGTTCCTCGTCGGTTATCGGCCCTCAGGCTGCCTCTTCGGCGCGCTTCTTCTCGATCTGGCCGATCGCATCGACCACAGCGTCGAAAGTCAGCATGGTCGAGGCATGCCGCGCCTTGTAGTCGCGCACCGGCTCCAGATATTTCAGATCCGCGAAGCGGCCGTCAGGCGGCGCGCCATTTTCCTTCAGCATCTTCAGCATGGCCTCACGCACCGCGCGCAGTTCTTCGGCGTTCGCGCCGACGACATGCTGCGCCATGATCGAGGACGATGCCTGGCCGAGCGCGCAGGCCTTCACGTCATGTGCGAAATCCGTGACCACGCCGTCTTGCATCTTGAGGTCGACGGTGACGGTCGAGCCGCACAGCTTGGAATGCGCCTTGGCGGTCGCGTCGGGATGTTCAAGGCGACCGATGCGGGCGATGTTTCCGGCAAAACCGAGAATTTTCGCATTATAGACGTCGTTTATCATTATTTTCCAATCCGTCGCCGCCAAGCGAACAGCGATTGCCGCTGCCGTGTCTTCCTTTCGCTCGTCATGACCTTATATAATGCTGGCAGTCCGGTATCGACAAGACAACGAAAGTCAGTGTCCTAGCCGGAAAGTTCACGCCACTTGCGGGGCTGGAAACGGGGCGAGTTTCCGACACCGAAAGGTCGTGGTCCGTTCAACTCGTTCCTCCGCCGAGAGGGACTACGGGAGACGCCTTTATGGATGCCGTTATTAAGAAACTCATGCCCCAGTCGGCCTATATGGAGAAGCCGGTTACCGACCGGCCGAGCGAAGCCGAAGTCGAGGCCGCCGTGCGCACGCTTTTGCGTTGGACCGGCGACAATCCGGACCGCGAAGGGCTGGTCGACACGCCAAAGCGGGTGGCCAAGGCCTTTCGCGAAATGTTCGGTGGCTACGACATGTGCCCGGCCGAGGAACTCGGCCGCACCTTCGAAGAGGTCGCCGGTTACGACGACCTGGTCATCGTCAAGGACATAACTTTCCATTCGCATTGCGAGCACCACATGGTGCCGATCATCGGCAAAGCGCATGTCGGCTATCTGCCGGATGGCAAGGTCGTCGGCCTGTCCAAGATCGCACGCGTGGTCGATATCTTCGCCCATCGCCTGCAGACCCAGGAGGCCCTGACGGCGCAGATCGCCGGCGTCATCCAGGATGTGCTCAATCCGCGCGGCGTCGCCGTGATGATCGAGGCAGAGCACATGTGCATGGCTATGCGCGGCATCCGCAAGCAAGGTTCGACCACCCTGACCTCGACCTTCACTGGTGTCTTCAAGGACACGCCCGAGGAGCAGGTTCGTTTCGTCACCATGGTGCGCGGCGGCGGGGTCTAAATGGCCCTCGCCGGCCACTAACAACAAGGACCGGCGATGTCGGCACTGGAATTTCCGAAAGCTCCGTCAGACAAGAAGGCGTTGGAGGAAGGCGCGGTGTTTTCACCGCGCTTCGATGCAGCCGGCCTGGTCACCGTCGTCGTCACCGATGCCGCAGACGGCATGCTGTTGATGGTGGCTCACATGAATGCGCAGGCGCTGGCACTGACGCTGGAGAGCGGCATCGCTCACTACTGGTCGCGCTCGCGCAATGGGCTGTGGAAAAAGGGCGAAACATCAGGCAATTTCCAGCAGGTTGTCGACGTGCTCACGGATTGTGACCAGGACGCCATATGGTTGCGCGTCAAAGTGTTGGGCCACGACGCAACTTGTCACACCGGCCGGCGTTCATGCTTTTATCGGACGGTGAGGCTTGTCGATGGCAAGGGGACGCTTGCCGACGACGGCAACAAGCCGCTGTTCGATGCGGAAAACACATATCGGAAACCACCAGTTTGAACCTTCTGCCTGACACCAGCGACACAAATTCATGATTTCGATACGGCCCGCCTGTATATTAGCCCCGGGACAAGGGAGATCTTGATGCTCGAGTGGGCGTCATTGCGTAACAGACCAGATGTCAGGGAGGCCAACGGCCTGTCCTCCTCCGGCGGCGCATCGGAAACAGCAAGTCAAACCGGCATTTCGCTCGCCTTGGGCGGTGGTTGCGCCCGCGGCTGGGCGCATATCGGCGTGCTGCGTGCGCTTGACGAAGCCGGCATCGAAGTCTCGATGATCGCCGGCACCTCGATTGGCGCGCTGGTCGGCGGTTGCTATCTCGCCGGCAAACTGGACGAACTCGAAGAATTCGCCCGCAGCCTGACCAAGCGACGTATCTTCGGCCTGCTCGATCTCAACCTGCGCGGCAGCGGCCTTTTCGGTGGCATGAAGCTCGACGCCCGGCTGCGCGAGCACATGGCCGGCATTCGTTTCGAGGACCTGGCCAGGCCATTCGTCGCCGTCACATCCGAAATCCGCACGGGGCATGAAATCTGGCTTTCAAGTGGCTCGCTGATCACCGCCATGCGCGCCTCGTATGCGCTGCCCGGCGTGTTCGAGCCCGTGAATTGCAACGGCCGCGTGCTCGTCGATGGCGCGTTGGTCAACCCGGTTCCGGTTTCGGTCTGCCGCGCCTATGAGCAGCCGCTCGTCGTGGCGGTCAACCTTCACTACGATCTGTTCGGTCGCGCCGCCGTCATCAAGCATAGTGCCGGCGAACTGGTCGTAGAAAAGGACGCGCCCAAGCCCGGCCAGGTCGACACCGAGCGCCAGTCGCACCAGACGCGGCTCGGCATCACCGGCGTCATGGTCGAGGCTTTCAACATCATCCAGGACCGGATTTCGCGCGCCAGGCTTGCCGGCGATCCGCCAGACATGTCGCTGCAGCCGAAGCTCAGCCATATCGGCCTGACCGAATTCCACCGCGCCGACGAGGCGATCAGCCTCGGCTATCAGGCGACGATGGCGCAGATCGGCGAACTGACCCGGCTGCAAACGGTTCTCGCCTGATCGACGTCATGCCCGCGCCGCATCGGTGATGCGAAACTGTACGGTGCGGTTGCCGTTCCAGTGATTGCCCGACAACGAACCGGCGACGTGGATTGTCTTGCCGCGGTTCTTGAACAGGAATTCGCCGAGTGCGGTATCGACGGCGCGAAAGGCGATCGCCTGGATGCGGCCGCCGCTTTCCGATTGTAGCTCGACGCGGATGTGGTTGGTGCCGACCGGCCGCGCATCGGCCAGTCGGTGACGCGGCAGCACGAAGACGGGTGCCACATGCCCGGCACCGAAGGGTCCGGCCTTTTCCAGTGCGTCAAGAAGGCCGAGCGTCGCGCCTTCGGCGGCAAGCGCACCGTCGATCGCCAGGCTTTCCTCGCCCTGCAGGCGGAACACGTCGGCGGCCGCCCGCTCTTCGAAAAACGCCCTGAGTTCGCCGAGCTTCGCCCGCTCCACTGTGATACCCGCCGCCATGCCGTGGCCGCCGCCCTTGACGATCAGCCCGGCATCGGCCGCCTCGCGCACCAGCCGGCCGAGGTCGAAGCCCGACACCGAGCGGCCCGAGCCGGTGCCGGTGCCATTGGCGTTGAAGGCAATGGCGAAGGCAGGCCGCCGCGCATGATCCTTCAATCGCGAGGCCAGCAGGCCGACAATGCCAGGATGCCAGTTGTTGCTGGCGGTGACGACGATGGCGGGGCCATTGCCGCCGGCAAGCTCGGCATCGGCTTCGGCGCGCGCCGCCGCGAGCATCTCCTGCTCCATCAGCTGCCGTTCCTGGTTGAGCCGGTCGAGCGTCTCGGCAATGGTGCGCGCCTCGACCGGGTCGTCGGTCGCAAGCAGGCGGCTGCCGAGCGCGGCATCGCCGATGCGTCCGCCGGCATTGATGCGCGGGCCGATCAGATAAGCCAGATGGAAGGTGCTGACCGGCTCGCCGATACGCGAGACCCGTGCGAGCGCCGCCAGCCCTTCGTTCTTCTGCTGGCGCGCCATCTGCAGTCCCTTGACCACGAAGGCGCGGTTGACGCCGGTCAGCGGCACCACGTCGCAGACGGTGGCAAGGGCGACGAGATCGAGCAGCGAAAGCAGGTCGGGCGGCGTGGCATCGGCCATCCGGCCACGCAGGATCCTGGCCGTCTGCACAAGGGCGAGGAAGACCACGCCGGCGGCACAGAGATGACCCTGCCCGGAAAGGTCGTCGTCCCGGTTGGGATTGACGACGGCAATTGCCGCCGGCAAGGCACCACCGACCTGGTGATGGTCGAGCACCACGACATCGGCGCCGGCCTCGTTGGCGGCGTCGATGGAAACGGCACTGTTGGTGCCGCAATCGACGGTGACGATCAGTGTCGCGCCACGCGAGACCAATTCACGCATGGCGTCTGGATTGGGACCATAGCCCTCGAAAATGCGATCCGGAATGTAGATTTCCGAAGGCACCGAGAAATGCGCGAGGAACCGCTTCAGCAAGGCCGACGAAGCGGCGCCGTCGACATCATAGTCGCCGAAGATCGCCACCTTTTCCCTGGCCATCACTGCGGCGGCGATGCGGGCCGCCGCCCTGTCCATATCGGTCAGCGAAGCCGGATCCGGCAGAAGATCGCGGATCGTCGGGTCGAGAAACCGCTCGGTCTGCTCGGCGGTGACGCCGCGCCCGGCAAGCACCCGCGCGACGATGTCGGGCACCCCATACCCTTGCGCGATGGCAAGCGCGATCATGTCCTGGCGCTCGGTCAGCCGGTGTTCCCAGGAAACCCCTGATACCGACTGCCTGACATCGAGGAAGAGGCGTTTTTCGCCGGTCATACGTTTTGCCAACTCATGGGTTGGCCGCACGATAATGCATGTCGCCCAAAAGTATGCAGCGGTTTTGGGACGACGACCTGCATAAACAACAACCTAAAGCGCGTCGCGTGAACGCAACGCGCTTTAGGCCAGAGGCTGGCAAAGCCAAGCGGTTCGCGATGATGCGCCGTCCCGGGAGATTTCAAGAAAACTACGCTTTCCGCTTTTCAGCCTGGCGCCGCAGCCATTCGTCGGCCGCATCGCCCATCGTCTTTTCCGCACCGTCCTTGAGCCAGGCCATGAAAGGCCGGTCGAACCTGAACGCATCGCCGCATTCCCGGATGAGAAAGCGGCGCACGTTCTGGGTATTGCGATAGGACTTCGTGATGGCGGTGGCGCGCGAAATCGGATCCGCGTGCCAGTCGAACGGGTTCATCGTCAAATCCTTGCGGCCAGCATGGGTGCGCCCGAATGGCTAACAATTGCAAGGTGGCTGCGCAAGCGGGCGTCAGAACTTGTCCAGGTCCTGATGGCGGGCCTTGATCTCGCGCACCGTCCGCGACGACGAGCGCAGCACGATCGTGTGAGTGGTGATATAGTTGTGGCCGAACTTGACGCCTGCCAGCATGTTGCCGTCGGTGACGCCGGTGGCCGCGAACAACACGTCGCCGCGCGCCATGTCTTCGGCTCGATAGACCCGCTTCGGATTGGAAATACCCATCTTTGCCGCGCGTGCGACCTTTTCCGGCGTGTCGAGGATCAGCCGGCCCTGCATCTGGCCACCGGTGCAACGCAGCGCGGCCGCGGTCAGCACGCCCTCGGGTGCGCCGCCAGTGCCGAGATAGATGTCGATGCCGGTTTCCTCGGGATCGGTGGTGTGGATGACGCCGGCGACATCGCCGTCGCCGATCAGCCGGATCGCAGCACCCGTGGCGCGCACGTCGTCGATCAGCTTGGCATGACGCGGCCGGTCGAGGATACAGGCCGTGATGTCCGACACGGCGACGCCCTTGGCCCGGGCGAGATTGGCGATGTTTTCCGCCGGCGAGGCATCGATGTCGATGATCCCGTCGGCGTAGCCCGGACCGATAGCGATCTTTTCCATGTAGACGTCGGGCGCGAACAGCAGGCTACCCTTCTCGGCGATGGCGATAACCGCGAGCGCATTGGGCAGGTTCTTGGCGCAGATCGTCGTGCCTTCCAGCGGATCGAGCGCGATATCGACGGCCGGACCTTTCCCGGTGCCGACCTCCTCGCCGATATAGAGCATCGGCGCCTCATCCCGTTCGCCCTCGCCGATCACCACCGTACCCTTGATGGCAAGCCGGTTGAGCTCCTGGCGCATGGCATCCACGGCGACCTGGTCAGCCGCCATTTCGTCGCCGCGCCCGCGTAGCTTGGCGGCGGCGACTGCTGCCCGTTCGGTGACGCGCACCAGCTCCATGGTGAGTATCCGGTCGAGACCGGCGACGATGTTCTGGGCCACATTCATCTGGTGATTTCCTCGTTGGCAATACAGCCTCCCGCCGGAGGCGGGCCTGTTTTGTCAAACGAGCATGACAACGGCAAGACCTGCCAATAGTTTTGTCCGAAAGGATAGCAATATCAATCGATTAAACTGCAATCTGAAACGACATCCGCGCGCTCGCTGCGGACCGCACCGACCTTCAAAAGGTGAAAAATCGCGCCGTTCTCGGCCTAAAACACTGCGAGATATTTGAGCAGCGAAATGATGCCGATTATGGTGACGATGATCCGGACGATCTGCCGCGTCCTGCCATCCAATGGCAAGCGCTGGACAAGATAGAGAACCAGGATGATCACCAGAAAGGTGATCAGGATGCCGATCAAGGCAGACGAAGCCATGGTACCCTCCTCCAAAAGACGTGCTGAAACAGGGAAATAAGCCGGAAAAGCCGGCCCTGGGGCGCGGCCCCAACGGGGGCGTCAGCAGGCGGGCTGCTCCGGGGAGTAGCTCTCCGGGGGTCTGTCTTAAGGGATCACACACACCCGCCGGCGCCCACGAC
>NZ_JAMYMV010000064.1:0-33997 GCF_040318715.1 Mesorhizobium sp. M1050
AGGCGCTAGCAGCACCGCGATGGAAGGCATTTGCGAACCGTGCAAGGCTTCCGGAGCCGGCAGTCCTGAAGGCAGTGGTCGAGACTGTCGAACTCGTCAACGAGCACTGGTTGCGTCTGCCTGAGCGCGACGTGATCCCGGCAAAGGTGCTCGAGCGGATCGACGAGCATGTGAAGGCGATGACGCCAATACTGAACTCCTGCGCCGAGAAGTGAACCGAGTCCCTCGGGTTGATATAGCGGAACTATTCGCCCGTGCCCGGGATTAGTGGCCGTGGATCGGTGGTATGCTAGGATCGCGCGCAAAGTCGGCGGAGTGTCCACTTGGACACGCGTTGAGCAAGCACGTCAGCTCGCGGGCACAGAAGAGTTCGCAGCATCCCGCAGAGGGTCGAGATGCTGTTCGTCCACCTCAATACAACGATGCGGTTCAACCGAATGCGGTGACTGAGGATCGCGATCCGACGCTTTGTGTCGCCAATGTCGCGTCCGCTACACGGGCTGTTCCGACGATCCTTTCTTGGAACTCAACCTAAACCCCTGAAAAGCAACCATGAAATTATTCTTCGGTTGGATCAGCCAAATTGGCATGAGTCTTGAGATCCTTAGGTGCGAGGCGGCTACAGCTGCCCGACCGGCATTCAAGTCGCGGCAGCCGCGATGAATGGGAACGAAGGAAGGAAAGCTACATGTCAGGTTTGCGTCAGATCGCCTTTTACGGCAAGGGCGGCATCGGCAAGTCCACCACCTCCCAAAATACGCTCGCCGCCCTGGTCGACCTCGGGCAGAGAATCCTCATCGTCGGCTGCGACCCCAAAGCCGACTCCACCCGCCTGATCCTGAACGCGAAGGCGCAGGATACGGTCCTGCATCTCGCGGCAGAGGAAGGTTCGGTGGAAGACCTGGAACTCGCGGACGTGCTCAAGGTCGGCTACAAAGGCATCAAATGCGTGGAGTCGGGCGGACCCGAGCCAGGTGTCGGCTGCGCCGGCCGCGGCGTGATCACCTCGATCAACTTCCTCGAGGAGAACGGCGCCTACGACGATGTCGACTATGTCTCCTACGACGTGCTCGGGGATGTGGTGTGTGGCGGTTTCGCGATGCCGATCCGCGAGAACAAGGCCCAGGAAATCTATATCGTCATGTCCGGCGAGATGATGGCGCTCTATGCCGCCAACAACATCGCCAAGGGCATCCTGAAATACGCCCATTCGGGCGGCGTGCGGCTAGGTGGCCTGATCTGTAACGAGCGCCAAACCGACCGCGAGCTCGACCTCGCCGAAGCGCTGGCTTCCAGGCTCAATTCCAAGCTTATCCACTTCGTGCCGCGCGACAACATCGTCCAGCACGCCGAGCTCAGGAAGATGTCTGTGATCCAGTATGCGCCGGACTCGAAGCAGGCCGGGGAATACAGGGCGCTGGCCGAGAAGATTCACGGGAATTCGGGCCAGGGCACCATCCCGACCCCGATCACCATGGAGGAGCTCGAGGACATGCTGCTCGACTTCGGCATCATGAAGACCGACGAGCAGATGCTTGCCGAGCTTCAGGTCAAGGAAGCGGCCAAGACTGCCGCACAGTAGCGACTGCTGCCGACATGAGGCGCCGCCTTACCTGGTGCGCCTTTCAAAGAACGGCGCCTTGTCGGTGAGGCGTCACCCTGAACCTTGAAAGGGGTCCCATGAGCCTGGAATACGAGAATGACGGTGCCCTCCATGCGAAGCTTATCGAGGAGGTGCTGTCGCAATATCCTGACAAGTCAGCGAAGCGCCGCAAAAAGCACCTCAGCGTCGCAAAGAGCGGCGATGAGGCTGGCGACGAAAGCGAGGTCCTTTCCGAATGCGATGTCAAATCGAACATCAAGTCCATCCCCGGCGTGATGACGATTCGCGGCTGCGCCTATGCCGGCTCGAAAGGCGTGGTGTGGGGTCCAGTCAAGGATATGGTCCATATCTCGCACGGGCCGGTCGGCTGTGGGCAATATTCCTGGTCTCAACGCCGCAACTACTACGTCGGCACGACCGGCATCGACACGTTCGTCACGATGCAGTTCACCTCCGATTTCCAGGAGAAGGACATTGTTTTCGGCGGCGACAAGAAGCTGGAAGGGATCATCGACGAGATCGAGGAACTGTTTCCGCTGAACAAGGGCATGACTGTGCAATCCGAGTGCCCGATCGGACTGATTGGCGACGACACCGAAGCTGTGTCCCGCAACAAGGCCAAGGAGCACGAGAAGACAATCGTGCCGGTGCGCTGCGAGGGCTTCCGCGGCGTCTCGCAATCCCTCGGCCACCACATCGCCAACGACGCGATCCGCGACTGGGTGTTCGAGAAGAAGGACCTCGAGTTCGACGCCGGCCCGTACGATGTCAATGTGGTCGGCGACTACAACATCGGCGGCGACGCCTGGGCTTCGCGCATCCTGCTCGAGGAGATGGGCCTGCGCGTGGTCGGCAACTGGTCGGGCGACGCTACGCTGGCCGAAATAGAGCGTGCGCCAAAGGCGAAGCTAAATCTCATCCATTGCTACAGGTCGATGAACTACATCTGCCGGCACATGGAGGAAAAGTATGGCATCGCCTGGATGGAGTACAATTTCTTCGGTCCCTCCCAGACCGAAGCCTCTCTGCGCAAGATAGCCAAGCACTTCGGGCCGGAAATCGAGGCCAAGGCCGAGGCGGTCATCGCCAAATACCGGCCGTTGGTCGAAGCGGTCATAGCCAAGTACCGCCCGCGCCTCGAAGGCAGGACGGTGATGCTCTATGTCGGCGGGCTGCGCCCCCGTCACGTCGTCACGGCATATGAGGACCTGGGCATGGTGATCGTCGGCACTGGCTACGAATTTGGCCATAACGACGACTATCAGCGCACCGGCCACTACGTGAAGAAGGGAACGCTGATCTATGACGACGTGACTGGTTACGAGCTGGAGAAGTTCATCGAGGGGATCCGTCCTGATCTCGTGGGCTCCGGCATCAAAGAAAAGTACCCGGTCCAGAAGATGGGCATACCGTTCCGTCAAATGCATTCCTGGGATTATTCTGGCCCGTATCACGGCTACGACGGCTTCGCCATCTTCGCCCGCGATATGGATCTGGCCATCAACAACCCGGTCTGGAACCTCTACGACGCCCCCTGGAAGAAAAAAGCCGAGCCGTCGGCGGCGATCGCAGCCGAATGAAAACTGGCCTCCCGGAAGCCGGGAGGCCGTGAACGCCTGTGGTCTTTGTCCGCGGGAGACCTGAAACGTTTCGACGTCCCTGTGCCGCCCTATGGCGGGCCAGATGGAAAGAGGTAACCACCCATGCCGCAGTCGGCTGAAAAAGTTCTCGACCACGCGCCCCTGTTCCGCGAGCCGGAATACAGGCAGATGCTTGCCGAGAAGAGGCTGAATTTCGAATGTCCGCACCCGGACCAGATCGTTACCGACCAACGCGAATTTACCAAGACGTGGGAATACCGCGAAAAGAACCTTGCTCGCGAAGCGCTTGTCGTGAACCCCGCCAAGGCCTGCCAGCCGCTCGGCGCGGTGTTCGCGGCCGCGGGCTTCGAGCGAACCATGTCCTTCGTCCACGGCAGCCAGGGCTGCGTGGCCTATTACCGCTCGCACCTGTCGCGCCATTTCAAGGAGCCTGCTTCGGCGGTTTCCTCCTCGATGACCGAGGACGCGGCAGTGTTCGGCGGCCTGAAGAACATGGTCGACGGGCTCGCCAACACGTACCAACTTTACGACCCGAAGATGATCGCCGTCTCGACCACTTGTATGGCGGAGGTCATTGGCGACGACCTGCACAGCTTCATCGAGAACGCCAGGGACGAAGGCTCGGTCCCGCGCGACTTCGACGTGCCCTTCGCCCACACGCCGGCCTTTGTCGGCAGCCATGTCGACGGCTATGACGTTGCGGTCAAGGGCATTTTGGAGCATTTCTGGAAGGGCGAGGAGCGAACGGAAGCCGAGGGAACCATCAACATCATTCCGGGCTTCGACGGGTTCTGTGTTGGCAACAACCGGGAACTCAAGCGCCTGCTCGATCTGATAGGCGTTTCCTATACCTTCATCCAAGACGCCTCTGACCAGTTCGACACGCCGTCGGACGGCGAATACCGCATGTACGACGGCGGCACGAAGATTGAAGACGCGAGAAAGGCACTCAACGCCGAGGCGACACTTTCGCTACAGCATTACAACACCCGAAAAACACTGGAGTATTGCGAGGGGGTAGGGCAGGCGACTGCCTCGTTTCATTACCCGCTCGGCGTCCAGGCGACCGACGACTTCCTGATGGAGGTCTCCGCGATTTCCGGCAAGCAAATCCCCGAGGCAATCCGCCTGGAGCGCGGCCGACTGGTTGACGCCATGGCGGACAGTCAATCCTGGCTGCACGGCAAGAAATACGCCATCTACGGCGATCCAGACTTTGTCTACGGCATGGCCCGCTTCATCATGGAAACGGGCGGCGAGCCGAGCCATTGCCTCGCCACCAACGGCACCTCGGCGTGGGAAGCGGAGTTAAAGGAACTGCTTGCATCATCGCCCTTCGGCAAGGGTGCTCAAGTCTGGGCGGGCAAGGACCTCTGGGCATTGCGCTCGCTGCTCTTCACCGAGCCGGTGGACCTGCTGATCGGCAACTCCTATGGCAAGTATCTGGAGCGCGACACGGGCACGCCGCTGATCCGGCTGACGTTTCCGATCTTCGATCGCCACCATCACCATCGCTTTGCCCTTATGGGCTACCAAGGCGGGCTGCGCGTACTGACGGCGATCCTCGACAAGATCTTCGACAAGCTCGATAGCGAGACAAGCCAGACGGGCGTGACGGACTATTCGTATGACCTCACCCGCTAAGCCTGGCGGTCGGCTTTGGCCGGTCGTCTTCCCGAGGGACTTTGGAGACCGGCGCAATGTCCTTGCTCAGAGCCAAAATCCAGGATGTCTTCAACGAGCCTGCCTGCGAAAAGAACCGCGGCAAGGATGCCAAGGCGCGCAAGGAGGGCTGTTCGAAGCCACTGACCCCCGGGGCGGCGGCCGGCGGCTGTGCCTTCGATGGCGCCAAGATCGTGCTGCAGCCGATCACCGACGTTGCGCACTTGATCCATGCGCCGCTCGCCTGCGAGGGCAATTCCTGGGACAACCGCGGTGCGGCTTCGTCCGGGCCAACCCTGTGGCGCACAAGCTTCACGACCGACCTCACCGAACTCGACGTTGTGATGGGGCAGGGCGAGCGGAAGCTTTTCAAAGCGATCCGCGAGATCAAGGAAGCGTATGGGCCGCCGGCGATCTTCGTTTATCCGACCTGCGTGACGGCGCTGATCGGCGACGACATCGAGGCCGTCTGCAAGCGCGCGGCGGAAAAGTTCGGCTTGGCCGTTGTACCGGTCAATGCGCCGGGCTTCGTTGGCTCCAAGAATCTCGGCAACAAGCTTGCCGGCGAGGCGTTGCTCGAGCATGTCATCGGCACGCTCGAGCCCGACGATGCCGGCCCTTACGACATCAACATCCTTGGCGAATTCAACCTCTCGGGCGAATTCTGGCTGGTGAAGCCGCTGCTGAATCGGCTCGGCATCCGGGTGCGCGCCTGCATTCCGGGTGACGCGCGTTACGTCGACATTGCCTGTGCGCACCGCGCCCGGGCGGCTATGGTGGTGTGCTCGACCGCGCTCATCAATCTCGCCCGCAAGATGGACGAGCGCTGGGACATCCCGTTCTTCGAAGGCTCCTTCTACGGCATCACCGACACCTCGGATGCACTCCGGAACATAGCTGAGCTGCTCGTGAAGCAGGGCGCCGATCCGGAGATCCTCGGCCGCACCGAGGTATTGATTGCAGAGGAAGAGGCAATCGCTTGGAAGAAGCTGGCCGCCTACCGGCCGAGGCTCGAAGGCAAGCGCGTGCTGCTCAACACCGGTGGCGTGAAGTCCTGGTCGGTCGTCCATGCGCTGATGGAGATCGGCATGGAGATCGTCGGCACCTCGGTGAAGAAATCCACAGTCGAAGACAAGGAGCGCATCAAGCAGATCCTCAAGGACGACAACCACATGTTCGAGCAGATGGCGCCGCGCGAGCTTTACGCCATGCTCTCAGAACACAAGGCCGATATCATGCTGTCGGGCGGGCGCACGCAGTTCATCGCCTTGAAGGCCAAGACACCCTGGCTCGATATCAACCAGGAGCGCCAACACCCTTACGCCGGGTATGACGGCATGGTGGAACTCGTACGCCAGATCGACCTGGCCATTCATAACCCGATCTGGTGCCAGGTACGGGAGCCGGCACCATGGGATTGCCAGCCTACGGTGAGGGAGGAACTGCCGCGCACGAAAAGCGAGACCGCGACCTTGCATGTTGTCCAGGAGATCGCCGGCACGACGGCCGGCAATTTCGGCGAGTGTTGAGGAGAGCCGATGGTCCGCATCCTTCCCCAGACCAAAGCGGCGGCGGTCAATCCGCTGAAGTTATCGCAGCCATTGGGTGCCGCCTTGGCCTTTCTTGGCGTTGACGGCGCGATGCCATTGTTCCACGGCAGCCAGGGGTGCACCAGCTTCGCGCTCGTGCTCTTCGTGCGACATTTCAAGGAAGCCATCCCCTTGCAGACGACGGCGATGGACGAGGTGGCGACGATCCTCGGCGGGGCAGACCATCTGGAAGAGGCGATCCTCAATCTCAAGGCCCGCACAAAGCCAACGCTGATCGGGGTCTGCACCACGGCGCTGGTGGAAACCCGGGGCGAAAACTGCGCAGGCGATATCGCCAATATCAGGCTGAAGCGCAGGGAAGAACTCGCGGGTACGGAGGTGGTGCTAGCCAACACACCGGATTTCGACGGCGCGATCGAAGAGGGCTGGGCCAAGGCTGTCACCGCGATGATCGAAGGGATTACACGGCCCGGCGAGCAGGCGCGGCAATCGAAGAAGATCGTGATCCTGCCTGGCTGGAACCTCACTGTGGCTGACACCGAGCATTTGCGTGAGATGGTTGAGAGCTTTGGACTGAAGCCGGTGATTTTGCCGGACGTCTCCGGCTCGCTCGACGGTACGGTGCCCGACCGTTGGGTCACGACCACCTATGGCGGCACCAGCGTCGAGGATATCCGCGAGCTTGGCACGGCCGAGCGATGCATCGTGATCGGTGAGCATATGCGCCGCCCGGCCGAGGTGCTGCAGAGGTTGACCGGGGTGTCTTACGTGCTGTTCCGGTCGCTGACTGGATTGAGGGACGCCGACCGGTTCGTCTCGCTGCTATGCGCGATTTCGGGCGCGGCGGCGCCGGCTGGGGTGCGCCGTCAGCGGGCGCAGTTGCAGGACGCGTTGCTCGACGGACATTTCCATTTTGGAGGCAAGAAAATTGCGATCGCTGCTGAACCAGACCAACTCTACCAACTCGCGAGCTTCTTCATCGGCATGGGCTCCGAAATCGCGGCGGCGGTCACAACGGCCGCTATGTCGAAAATTCTGGAGGAAGTGCCGGCGCAGGCGGTTCAAATTGGGGACCTCGGCGATTTGGAAGCTCTTGGCGCCGGCGCCGATCTTCTCGTCACTCATTGCCACGGCCGCCAGGCGGCGCAGCGCCTCGGCATTCCGCTCATGCGGGTCGGCTTCCCGATCTTCGACCGGCTCGGGGCCCAGCACAAGCTCACAATCCTCTACCGGGGGACCCGCGACCTGATCTTCGACGTTGCCAACATTTTTGAAGCCAACCGGCACGCGCCGACGCCTGAGGCGCTTGACCCACTCCGTAAGAGAGAAATCCCAGATGAGCTCCGTTCGTCGCCTCTCGCTCGTCACTGACGAGGTTCGCGCACCGACGCCGAAACGGCAAGCCGGCGCATTGCGCGTAGCGATCGCCACCCAGGACATGAAGAACCTCAACGCCCATTTCGGTTCGGCCAGGTGCTTTGTTGTCTACGACGTGGGACGCGAGGAGTGGAATCTCATCGAAGCCGTAGCCTTCGATGACGTTTCCGACGAGAGCGGGAAGCACCGAACTGAGGGCGATGACCGCATCACGCCGAAGGTGGAGGCGCTGAAGGGCTGTCATCTCCTGTTTTGTCTGGCGATCGGCGGACCTTCGGCAGCCAAACTTGTTTCAGCAAAAATTCATCCGATCAAAGTGCCGCAGCCCGAAACTATTCAAGAGGTGCTGTTGCGCACGCAGATGATGCTCAGGACGTGTCCTCCCCCCTGGCTGCGCAAAGTGCTGGCACAGGCAGGTGTCGGCAAACAGAAACCGTCCTTCGAAGACGAGCAGTGAAACGAGGAGTGGCGAAATGTCTGATGCCGAGGTTAGCCCTGCGGCCACCGAGGACGAGGCGGCCCTTGCCACCCCGTTCGTCAAATGCCTCGTGCGGCTGGTCCGAGCCCATGATTCCCACGGGTCTTGGGAAGGCAAATCGGACGCCGAGCTGCTGGGCGACTTCATTATCACCAGGCAACAGCGCCGTGCAATTCCGATCATCGGCGATCCCGATCCGGATGTGCTGTGGAGGCTCGATAAGTTCTACACCGCCGTCGGGCTTGCGATTGAGGAACGCTCCGGCCTGATGGCATCGCCGATGATGGAGATGAGCCACGAGGGCTTCGGGCGCGTGCTCTTCACGGCTGGGCGACTGGTCGTTCTGTCGAAGACCCTGCGCGACGTCCATCGGTTCGGCTTCGAGACGTTCTGGAAACTCGCCGCGGCCGGTACCCAACTGGCCGGCGATGCCACCGCAGCCATTGAGGCTTATCCCGAGGTGGCACGGGCGTGATGGAACCGATTTTCGATCGAGGGGATCATGTCAGGCCTTGAGGACATGCGATGGCCAGCCCTCTCAATCGAGGCGGTCGAGGCCGATATGGTTCTTGGGGTAGCGCTGATGAAGCCAGTGGTCCTGATCTGTTCGCAAGATGCGGAGCTGTATCTGTTCCTCAGCCACATTCTGGGGGTGGACGGCTTCACGAGTGAGCCGGCAGGAGGCGTTAAGGAAGCACTTGCATTGGCCGATCAACGGGAGCTCCAGGCGGTTGTCCTGGACTGCGGGCCAGCAAGCGCGGCAGGCTCCACAATCTGCGCCCGGTTCAAGGGGGAGCCCCGGACCGGCCGCCTGCCCGTCGTTGCGTTGATCGCGCCCGGCGCCGAGAACCAGCACCTCGATCTCTTGAAGGCAGGGATTGACGAGAGCTTTGTGCGGCCCTTCGCGCCGGCCAAGCTGCTTGACTGTCTACGCACGAAGCTGGCGCTGCCACAGCCGGGTTCAAACGGGATAAAAAACGGCAGCTGGCTCTCTTGCGGCAGCCTTGAGATGAAGCTCGATGCTCACCGGGTTCGAGGTAATGGCCACGACATCCATCTCGGACCTCTCGAATTCAACCTGCTGCGGCAATTTCTTCAGGCTCCCGGCAAGGTCTTCAGCCGAGACGAGCTGATCGACGCGGCCTGGCCGGACAATATCCATGTCGGTGAACGCACTGTCGACGTACATATCAGCCGGATCAGAAAGGCGCTGAAGGCGGCCTCGCCAGGTAGCGTCATTCGTACTGTCAGGTCTGCCGGCTACTCGCTCGAGAAGCCGGACGACTGAATAGCGAACGGATGGTGTGCCACTCTCCATCTTAGTTGGAAGGCAAGTCTTGCGGCTTCGAAACGCGCTACGGGCGCGACATACTCAGGGGGAAGCAGTCAGATGGCCTTCAAAAGCCTACTCAGTGTAGCGGGAGCTGACCACTCCGATCGCGACGTCAGAACAGCTGCGAGCTTGTGCGCCGAGGTCGGCGCACATTTGTCCGTCCTGATTATGTCGCCTCCGCCTCTCGTTATGTCGCCTCCGCCGCTGGGTGATGGCATCCCCGAATGGCCCAGACAACGCGCCCACGCCATTGCCGCACTGGAAAAACGGTACAGGCAAATCGAGAGATTTTCACAGGACACGGCCAGTTGGGAAAAAACATCCAAGGAAATTCACAAACTGCTGAGAGCCACCTGGCGGTGCTATGATGTCGATATTGCCAACTGCGATCAGGCCAGCATCGGTGACGCGGTGCGACAGCGGGCGATATGCACCGACCTGACAATCGTGGGCCCCGCACTTCTGAACGACATTAACGTCGGTCCCCTTGTTATCAACGGCAGCCTGTTCGACACCGGAAAGCCGGTTCTTGTCGTGCCAGAGGGCGCTGAGGCGACTCTGTCTCCACGGCGCGTTCTGGTCGGCTGGGATTCGCGAGTCGAGGCGTCCCGTTCGGTTCGGGAAGCGCTGGATCTGCTATCCGGTGCTGAGGAAGTGCGTGTCGCACTCGTCGATCCGGAGGCGACCTGCACCGGAAACGGCGCCGAGCCGGGAGCCGACATCGCTGCCTATCTCACTCGGCACGGTGCTCGGGTGTCGGTCGATCGGCTGGCGAGCCGCGGCAACCCGGTGGCCACGGTGCTAGCGCAGCACGCAATCGACACGTCTGCCGACCTGATCGTCATGGGCGCTTATGGCAGCCGCCGGCTGCGCGAGCGGCTCTTCGGTGGCGTGACAAGATGGATAGTTGGCAAGCCGCCATTGCCGCTGTTTTTGGCTCGCTGACGGGTTCTGAAGTAGCACCGATGCTGTTCCAAGCTCGACTCCCCTGGTCACCTACCTGATGCGAAGTCGGAGAAAGGTCGCCGCAAACGAGCAAATTTCGCGAAGCTCATGAGCAACTTGCAAGCGCCGTCGCGAAGAATATTCCCCGGACGCCTCTAACGCGCTCGGTGTCTGCTCGCCGACCCGTAACGCGCAGACAAACGGCCGGGCAGAAGCCCAGGCGTCCTCAATGCGCTCAAAAGCCGGCGTCAGGTCGAGAAAGAGAGTCGTTTCAGCGCGGCAGGCCGCGTTCGGACCGTAGCCTCATCGTATTGGCGTTATCACGATTTCCTTCACCACTGGCCGGGAACGGAACACGGCACAGCCTGCAATCGCAATGGCGTTGCGCTACCACCTGAGCGACCGAAACGGCAAGAAGCTAAAGCAAGGCTTGCGGCGGGACGATGATGATGAGGCTGGCGGTAGCCAACGGTCATGCATCTGTTCGTCCCTATGTCGAGACGTCCGTGGCCACGCTTCTGTGCCGACGGGAAGCGGGTGATGCGTGTCCAAGACCTGACAGTGGCAGAAAACATGTCGCGACTAATACAACCGCCTATCTCGGCGCCCCCGGAAGCTTTTTTAATATTATCAAGCGTTTACCGCACGCTGAGCGCGTTGGCACGGCCTTTGCGAATTGAGATTCAGCAAGACTGAGTGAAGGCTGACTGCACGTAGATGCGCAAGACGAGCGATGGTCTCTCTTCGCTGAACCCTCGTGCCCCGTCTCAAAGAGGGAACAAGCTTGCGCATAAGGTCACGCAACCTTTGGCAACAGCTTTGGAGGGCAAGATGATGTTGCGGATGGGGTCTCCGGCTCCTTCGATCAAAGTGGAGGACTGGCTGCGTGGCGAGCCCCTTGCGGACTTCCAGCCCGGCAAAGTCTATATCGTCGAATTTTGGGCAACTTGGTGCGAACTATGTGCGGCGGAGATGCTCGAGCTGATGCGGCTACAGGAGAAATACAAGGACAGCGGACTTGAGGTCGTCGGGATCGCGGCTGATGAAGACGCTCCAACGGCCGTCGAGGCCCGGACCAAGTTGGACGCGTGGTTGGCCGAAAAGTGCCCGGATCTGAATCATCGGATTGCGTTCGACTTCACAGGCGAAATGAAGAAGCTTTGGAGGGAACCCAGCTTTTGCGTCGGGGTTCCGACCTCGTTCGTGGTCGACCGAGACGGCTGCATCGCCTTTATCGGTCATCCGAGCCAACTCGGTGAGGTTTTGCCGAAAGTGCTCAACGGCAGCTGGCGTACCAGCAAGAAGGCGAAAGCCGCCGATCATGAGCGGATCGCCACAAGCGAACCCCTGGCGCGCGAACAAGCGTTGAAGAAGCCGATCGATGACAGGTTCTGGGCGGCGGTGAAGTTGGAAGATTGGAAGACGGCGCTCTGGGCGATCGAAGAGGGCATTGCCTTGATGCCGGACGACCTCAATTTCCGCCTGGCTCATGCACACCTGTTGCTTCACAAAATTCAAGACATGTGGACCGGTTTGCCCGTGATGCGCGAATTGGTTCGCGACGCGATCGACAAAAATTCCGAGGATTGGATGGTTTCCGCGCTAGACCAACTTTTCCATCCGGCCAATGACCATTCGCGCCTTCCTTCTGCTGAGCGCTTTGCGATGGGCAAGGAGCTGTCCGAACACATCCTGGCGCTGAATCCCCCGCAAGGCGACAGTCCTAAGTTCCGGTCCTATCCCGCGGTCGCCCGATACTATCATAAGAACGGCAACAATGATCGCGCGATCGAGTTGGTCGAACTGGCACTGACGTCGCTAGACGGTCCGGACCCTATCCCGGCCGAAGTGAAAGAGCAGCATCTGCCGGATTTGCTGCAGGCCCTCGCCAAGTACAGGGGTGCGAAGGCGTGTTGCGGCGCTCTCTTTGCGGCTCCGCAAAACAATTTCCCGAAGGTGCCAAAGCGCGGTCGGCCGAGGAGGAAAGATAAAAAAGGGTAATTGGTCGAAATGGCTTACTGGCCAATTCGTCCATTTCCTTGGCGTGACCGCAGCAAGGAGGGTCCATGCAGCACGTGGTCGAACCTTTGCAGCAGGATCGAGGCTCGAATCTTCATGGCCTCGGGCCGCATGGCGGCGGAAGCGATGTTCGACGCGAATTCGCGTGGAAGACTTCGCAGTCGAGGACGTGTTCAAGGTCGGACCGAGGGACATCAATTGCGTGGAATCAGCGGCGCCGAGCCGGGCGTCGGCTGCGCAAGTGTGCCCGAAGTAGGCGTCCCAGAAAACAGACGTCGTGCTTCGAGGAAGAGGACTGAAATGAGGAGAAGGCGAAATGTCTGATGCCGCGGTCAGCGTGGCTGTCAACGAGGACGAGGCGGCCCTTGCCTTGCCTTTTGCGAGATGCCTCGTGCGGCTGATCCGTGCTCAGGATGCCTCCGGGTCACGGGAAGGCAAATCCGACGCCGAACTGCTAGGCGACTTCATCATCACCAGAAAACAGCGCCGTGCGATCCCCATCATCGGCGATCCCGATCCGGACGTGCTGTGGAGGCTCGATATGTTCTACACGGCCGTCGGGCTTTGGATCGAGGAACGCTCCGGCCTGATGACATCGCCAACGATGGAGATGAAACCCATGGGGCTTCGGACTTGCTTTTCACGGCCGGGCGCTTGGCCGCTCTGTCGAGACATCCACCGGTTCGGCTTCGAGACGTCAGGAAGCTCGCGGAGGCCGGTACGAACTTGGTCGACGATGCGACTGCAGCATTGAAGCCTATCCCGACGTGGCACGGACGTGAAGAAACCGACTTCGAGGGAGGATCTATGTCAAAGCTAGATGAGCTGGGGAAGAAATTCCGAAAGCTTCAGCTGCGCGCGGGAGTTGCCAAGATGAAATTGCGCGACCTTGCAGAGAATCTCCCGGGAAAATGGACGGAGATAGAGGAAGTTGCCGCGGAAACGTCGGCAGTTTTTGCCGAGTTGGATGGTGCCAAGAGAGAGCTCGCTGCAATGAAGAAGTTACGATGAGGAGCACATTCACTACCCGCGACGGCTCCGGATGGATGCCGGAATATCTCACCGCTATAGACGGCACGACCTGCATCGGCTGCGGCCGCTGTTTCAAAGTCTGCTCGCGCGAGGTCATGCATCTTTACGGCGTCGATGACGCGGGTGAAATCCTCGGCGCCTGCGACGAGGATGACGATTTCGATGGCGAGCTCAATCGCATGATCATGGTCGTCGATCATGCCGGCCGCTGCATTGGCTGCGGAGCCTGCGGCCGCGTCTGCCCGAAGAACTGCCAGACCCATGTTGCGGCCGACCAGGTCGCAGCATGATCTGAGGAGAAGGAGAACGGCGTTGCCCTTTAGAATGTTTTGTCGAGTCCTGGGGGTGGTGCTGTGCAGCACCGCGCTGACTGTCTACTTCGCATCTCATTCCATCGGCACAGTAGTCGTCACGACCCTGGCTTGTTCGCTGGTCCTTCAGCTGGGGTATTTCGCAAGCGTGCTCTTTCTGACCTGGCGGTCTGGCTGCGTTAGCTCAGCTGGCCAAAGGGCTGAGCATTTCGACAGTTGCAAGGAAGTCGGGTCCGAGCCGCCAGACCTTGATGAGGTTACGAATGAATCCGCAAATTTGCTCCAGCGCGATCAAATGCTGGCCATATCGCTGCTGCTGCCTTGAGGCGCCGTGACAAGGTCAGTGCTCAAGCTGGCAAACTTTGGACCAACACAAACATTGAGCAGATATTAGAAGGAATACTGTGCTTGAGTTGGTGACCGCAACGGTTATTGTAGTGAATCCAGGAGATGCAGTTCTCATCCCATACGCATTGGTTCTCTCGCAGGCTGGCGTGCGGTTGCAGCTCTCAATGACGAACGAGGCGCTGGAAATCGTAAATGGGACTCTTCTGGCGCCGGAAAATGCAGATACGTCAAATCAAAGACGCCTCTAGATGAATCGTGAATGGCTCATTCAGCTCCATCGCGTGTTGGCCGGAGAGAAAATGCTGGAAAACTTCGAACGCTACCCGCTCACCTTTGGACCCACGCCCATCGAGAAGCTCGACCGCCTCTCCAAGCATCTGGGGGGCAGGGTGGAAATCTACGCCAAACGCGAGGACTGCAACTCCGGTCTCGCGTTCGGCGGAAACAAGCTGCGCAAGCTCGAATACATCATCCCCGACGCGATCGAGTCAAATGCCGATACGCTCGTGACCGTCGGCGGCGTCCAGTCCAACCATACGCGCATGGTCGCCGCGGTCGCCGCCAAGATCGGCATGAAATGTCTACTGGTTCAGGAGAGCTGGGTTCCCCATGAGGATGCCGTCTACGACCGGGTTGGCAATATTCTCTTGAGCCGCATCATGGGAGCAGAGGTGCGCCTGGTCGGCGAGAGCTTTGACATCGGCATCCGCCCCAGTTGGGAACAGGCGCTCGATGAGATCAAGTCAAGGGGTGGCAGGCCTTACGCGATATCGGCGGGGGCCTCAGTTCACAATATGGCGGCCTTGGGTACGTCGGCTTCGCGGAGGAGGTGCGCGCCCAGGAGAAACAGCTTGGGTTGCCTTCGACTACATCATCGTTTGCACGGTCACGGGCTCGACGCATGCCGGCATGGTCGTCGGATTTGCCAAGGACGGTCGGCAGCGCAACGTGATCGGCATCGATGCCTCCGCCACCCCCGCCCAGACCAAAGCGCAGGTGCTAAACATTGCCCGAGATACTGCGAAGCTCGTCAAGCATAGCACAGAAATCGTCGAGGATGACGTGGTGTTGCTCGATGGCTACGCGTCTCCTTGTTACCGCCTTCCGTCCGAGGAAACCAAGGAGGCCATCCGCCTGTGTGCGCGGCTCGAGGGTATAATTCCCAATCCCGTCTACGAGGGCAAATCGATGCAAGGGATGATCGACCTCGTCCAGAAAGGCTTCTTTTCAGAGGGATCGAGGGTGCTCTACGCGCATCTCGGCGGCGGGCCGGCCATCAACGGGTACAGCTACACCTTCCGCAACGGCTGACGCTCGACAGATTGCGATTTCACCGTCCTGCCGTGCCGGATGCACCCAAAGTAGGTCAGGGCCGCCCAGCAAACCGACGAGCCGGCGGTTGAGGCCGCCCAACGCGAAGCTGGCTGAGTTCATTTGGAAATTCTGATCGATGGATATTTTCCAAGTCGAAAATTCGTTGAGTGTTTAGCGCGAAATGTTAGAATGCTAGTTTATGGACACAGTATACGAATAAATACTTCAACACCTTGCTGGCTTATAAATAACGTTAAGCATAATTAAGAAAATTAACTTGTTGCGTAAACGGCGCGCTCGTGAGCGGCTTCGCTACCGCCGAGCTACACCACCTGATGGGACACGACCTGTCGATTCGATCGCTCTTGAGACTGCATAAGGGGGGCCTCGCGTGGACCCGGTCGATGGAGTCTAGTCCCTTATTTTTACGCGGCTTCGACACATCCTGTGGTCGCATCTCCCAGCACGAAGCTGTCTGGTAAATTTTTGTTTGCCTAAAAGGGGGAGAACCGGCTTAGTCTGGTCCCACATGCAGAGTGTAATATCCTCCGCTGTCGGCTTTCGATACCCTGATCCTCATCCAGGCAGAGTTGGTCGACCGCTTCAGAAGCGGTCCGAAAGCGGCCGAGATCGAAGAACGCCGATCATCGCCGCTACGCCGCTCGCTCGCTACAGCGCTGCTGAGGCCGCGCTCGCGGGCGGCTTCGCTACCGCCGAACTATACCACCAGCCGGGGAACCATGGTTCGTGTTGCTGCCGAAGCGGCCTGCAACACCTTAGCATGCGCTGCATGGCAGAAGCGCCTGTCACACGTGAGCCGGTGCTAGCGCTGAGCTTGATAGGATTAAGCAGGGCGTTTCGCCGGGTACAAGCAGGCGCGTCAACTACCAGATGCTGTAGTATCGACGCCTCCCCGAAAACTCTACAACTGAGTTCGTTCCGACGCAAAGACGAGAGATATCGCCGTGCAGAGCAACGTGACTACGGTATGTTCCGAAGTGCGGCAGTGCAGCAGAGCTGCCGCGCGAGTCCGGTCTCCCTTTTGTCGCGGACCTTTTGAGGAGCGTGTCAGTATTACGAACACATTCCTGGGAAGTCACGACCGTCCAAAGTTCCGCCGGGACCGTTCCGATCTTCTAGTGAAACTGAAAACAACCGCAACCAACCAAACGCATTTGATCACTTTCTCGTTGAACGCGACGCGGACATGCGGAGGGACCTGAAATGAACACCGACGTTTTTACGGCTCATGAGTCTAACGTTCGTCGCTATGGGCGGTCGTTTCCCACAGTCTTTACGAGAGCACTCGGGGCGACAATCTGGGACGAAGCCGGTAACCCATATATCGATTTCCTTGTAGGGTCGGGCGCACTCAACTACGGACACAACAACCCGGACATTATTGCACCGGCAATCGAATATATGGCTGGCGAGAACATTCTCCTATCCCTAGACATGTATACAGCGGCAAAGCGTGACTTCATTGAAGCGTTTGTGGATTCGATCCTTAAGCCCAGAGGCCTTTCTTACAAAATCCAATTTCCTGGGCCGACCGGCACAAACGCGAACGAGGCGGCGCTGGCCCTCGCGCGAAAGTATACCGGCCGCTCAAGCGTCATGGCATTCACGAATGCGTTCCATGGTATGTCGCTCGGCTCTCTGGCGGTCTCCGGTTCGGCGTCGACCCGGGAATTGGGCGGTGTTGCTCGCCACGATGTAATCCGTGTCCCTTATGACGGATACCCGAACCAAGATTTCGATTCCGCGAGTTACATAAACTCCTTACTGGGCGACCCGGGAAGCGGGATAGAAAAGCCCGCGGCAATCATTCTGGAGACCATTCAGGCAGAAGGCGGCATGAACGCCGCAACAGCAGCTTGGCTGACGGAAATCCAGCGTATTTGCCGCAAACATGGCGTTGTATTGATCGTCGACGATATTCAGGCTGGTGCTGGCCGAACGGGCGAGTTCTTCTCATTCGAGTTCGCGAACCTCGATCCCGACATCGTATGCCTTTCAAAGTCCCTCAGCGGATCAGGTAGTCCGTTCTCGATCGTTCTGATTCGCCCCGACTTGGACATTTGGAATCCCGGAGAACATAGCGGGACATTCAGAGGCAACAATCTCGCCTTCGTCACTGCAGGGGTGATGTGCAAACTGTGGTCCGACACGCAGTTCACTGCAGGCGTTGAGCGGACAGCCGCCAAACTGCAAAGACACCTGGACAGCCTTGTTGCCAAATTTCCCAAGTGCATCGAACAAAAGCGCGGCCGCGGTCTGATGGCCGGCCTCAAGTGCCGTTCGCAGGCCGTTGTCGGCCGTGTGCACGATGTCGCATTCGAAAATGGCCTGCTGATCGAATCTTCAGGACCAAATCGCGACGTCATCAAAGTCCTCCCACCGATAACCATCACCGATGACGAACTCGATCATGGCATCGCCATCCTTGATCACGCACTAAAGGAGCAAGCCAATGGAGACTAATCAAGTATCCCAAGCCCCAGCCACCTCGCCTGTTGCGATCAGAGAACGAACGGGCTCGATCAGCACTGCGGATATCATCTCAGTGCTGAAAGGTGAGATCACGGCTCTGCACATCAGGCAAGCTTTCAGCACCGAAATAGCCGAGGAGATCACCGCGAACTTCAGTGGCAGTCCCGGTCTCAAGGAGCGTAAGGATGGCGTCCCCGGACAATATGTCGGCGCATCCCACTACAGGAAGGATGCACCCACCTATTTCGCAGAGGCGGAAACTGCGCGACCGTACGTCGACGCCCTTTTTGAGAATCTGGTTGATCCGGTCCGAGCATTGTTCGACGCGTTGAAGCGCGAGCTTCGCAAACAGGGCATTGAATTGCGGCTGGCCCGTTCGGAGCACGGTCAGGCTAATGTTTGTCGCGCTCTCAGTTGGTCTGGCAGCGGCACATTCTCCTTGGATCCCCACGACGATGTCGCTCAAGTGTTATGTGCTGGGAACGATTACGAGCTTTCTGCGGTGGCGCACAACACCGTCGCAGCACTCAACTTCTATCCCAGCATGCCCGAGGAAGGTGGCAATCTGCGGCTCTGGAGCCATAAGCCGACCGTTACCGACCGAAAGTCTCAAGGTGTGGAGACTACGGGATATCCCTATTCGGCAGCCTATCTCGAGGACGTTCCTTGTCGTGACTTCCAGCTCAGGGCGGGGGATATCGGCCTGATCGATGGTGGTTTCGTTCACGGGGTCACCGGTCAATCAGGCAAGGGAAATCGTCGCTTAGTGCTGAACAGCTTTTTCGGGTTTGCTCGCCCGGATCTTGTTCTCTGGTGGACCTGAAGCGGATGCGGCAGCGACTGGTCGGCTTCCCCCGGGCAGTTAATACCGGCGGAGCTGATTTCTGACTTGCGCGGCTAAGATTCCTCCGCGGGCTAATTTCGATTCCTTTGGGGCGAAGGAGGGTCGCCCATGGGCTCAGCAGTTGAATTGCGGACGGACGATTCGGCCTCGGATCTTCGCCGATTGGCTCGCGCTTCACAGGAGCGCGACAGCTCAGTCGGTTACTTCCGCTGGCGGCGGTGCTTGACGGTACGAGCCGAGCGGATGCCGCCAGGATCGGCGGGATGGATCGCGCCAGACCGTGCGCGACTGGGTGCATCGCTTCAACGAAGCCGGGCCGGAGGGACACAAGGACGCTTGCTATGGTGGTCTCGCGCGGCGGCTTTTGCCAAACAACTATCAGAGCTGGCCTGAGATTGTGAGATTGTAGAAACCGGTCGCCGACCCTGCCGTTGATGGTGCGCAGGCGGCGCGTCGATCTCCAGAAGGTCATCAAGGAGCGCTTCGGGGTTGATTATTGCGAGCGCCATGTGTCGACCGTTTTTGAAGATGCCGCATTGCCTCGCCTGAATTGTTCCTGGATGTTGACCCGGTGCCTCATCTGATTTGCTCCCGCATTTGTGTGGCAGGCGCAAATCAGATGAGGCAGATCACCATGGCGACGCGGGACGAGCTGGTGAGCGCGGTAATGTTGTTCCTCCAGGTCGCGGCGGCCGCGCAGGCGGCGATCGCCGCCTGCGCGATTGGCTTCGCTGCCCGCTCTGGATCTGCCGATAAAAAGCCCCGAATCCTACTATTTGGCCTGGCCGCGCGAGCGAGAGAACCATTTCCCGTTCGCTTTTGGAAACGGGCTGGTCGCGGAAACGACCGCCGATTGATAAGAACCGCCAAAATGCCACTGGAAACGCCTGCTCAGGCCACAACCGTGGCACCACGGCCCTTCGTCGCTTCCCCTTGCCCGTAATAAGCCGCGAAGCGGTTCTGCAGAAATGCGTCGAGCTTAATATCTTCCTGCCGGATGAAGCCCTGGGCCGGGATCTTGCCGCCGGCAAGCAGGTCGAGAACCGCGCAGATGCTCGATGCGGTAGTGATCTGAATCGCGCTTGTGATGCGCCCGCCGACCTCGGCGCTGTAGATTTTATTCGCGTAGGTTTCCTGGACTAACCGGCCGTCTCTGCGTCCAGAGACGGTCACAAAGACGATCACGACATCCTGCACCGTGGTCGGCAGGGCCTGTTCGAGTATGTCCTTCAGCACATCGCGGCGGTGCCGTAGTCCCAAGTCGTGCAAAAGCGCCTTCATGATCGCGGCATGACCCGGATAGCGTATGGTCCGGTAGTTGAGTGTGTTGACTTTGCCCTTCAGCGTTTCGCAGAACGTCCCGAGGCCGCCCGAGGTGTTGAAGGCCTCGTAGGTGACGCCGTCGAGCGAGAATTCTTCGCGCTCCTCCAATGCAGGCACTTCGACGAGTTCGCCATTGACGATGGCCTCGCAGGGCTGGATGTACTCGTTGATGACCCCGTCCGTGCTCCAGGTGAGATTATAGTTCAAAGCGTTGCTGGGAAACTGCGGGAGGGCGCCGACGCGCAGCCGCACGCTCTCAAGGCTGTCGAACTTGCGCGCCAGGTCGCTCGCTACGATGGAGATGAAACCTGGTGCCAGGCCGCATTGTGGAATGAATGCGATTCTGGCGGTCTTCGCGATCCGTTTCACCTGCCGCGTGGATTCAACGTCTTCCGTGAGGTCGAGATAATGCACACCGGCCCTGGCCGCAGCGGTGGCGATGGCGACGGTGAGCTGGAAGGGCGCCGCGCTTAAGACCGCGAACTTGCCGTACAGCTGCGCAGCCAAGGCTGCTTCGTCGGTGATATCCAGCTTGGCCGTCGAATGCGCGGGACCGCTTTCAATCTCCGCCAGCTGTTGAGCGCTGCGGTCGACGACAGTGACATGATAGTCCCCGGTATCCGCGAGCAACCGTGCAATCGTGGGGCCGATTTTGCCTGATCCGATCACGACGACGTCTTTCATTATTCCCTCCTGCAACAGCACCACAGTCTGACATCGTCATACTTAATCAACTCGCGTAGCTAATTTTGTAAAAGTTCCATCAAATTTGAGCAGATCGCAGGGGCAACTTGACGAAATGCAGGTTTCGGACAAAGATCGCCCACTTCTGGTGTTGCTCACGGCGAGCGCGTCGATACGCTCACAACCGAGCCGCCGCCGTCGACCCATTAGAGAACGGCCTCGGCTACAAGGAATTGTTTAGCAGCTGGCGATTTTGCGCCTGCCAAGCTTTCCAGAAAGGGGTCCTGTGCCGGCCATTTATGAGCACACAGCCGCGCCGAATGGCGCGGCGGATGCGGTCACGCAAATAATCGCGATGAAGTCGGCCTGAACCCGCGGCTCGCCGATGAGCGCCTCGGCTATTTCCCGGTGCGAAGCCCCTCCAATCGAACCATCGAGTGGCTGGAGCGCGAACCGGAGGTGTAGGCCACGCGCTTCCGGCGGAAACAGCCTTTTCGGCAGCAGTCCGTGTGCCGAAAGACTATTGAGGCATTCAGCTGCAGTGCTTCGACTGGGCGGCAGGCTAGATCGCGTCGATATGGAATCGGACGGGCAGCAAAACGCTAGCGCCAGACACGACAACCTGGAGATGCTGGTCGGCGCGCCGCAACAGAAGATGTTGGCTGCGTCGCCCGTTAACAGGACCGATGTGCGGCATGGCAGCGCCGTCAGGTCGAACGGCGGTGCCGCTCGGCGCGGCGGGAACGAGTTCCGCCCTGTGCAGTCTGGCCTCCAAGCTTCAGGGCTCAATCCCATCCTGCATGGCTGGCGAAGAACTACTCTGCGCTTTATGCCGGGTCGGATGTTCACCGGTCTCGACCGGTACCTCGGCACGACGATAGCGGGGGCTACAGAGAAGGCGCCCAAAGCGGGGTCACGTGACGTCTGGGCCTTGCCAGCCCAGTGGTTGGCGGCCCGGAGAGGGCTTTGGCGCGAATGGAATGGTCGAGCTGCACATGCGCGCCTAGCCCCCGTTTGCCGCTTCCGTCTCGCATGGATGGCGATGCCTTACGTCGCCATGTCTTATGGAGAGCGGGAAGAAACCGGCCAGAAGCGGCGGATTCAAACGCGCTCCAGTGCAACCGCAATACCCTGGCCGACACCGATGCACATGGTTGCCAGCGCGAAACGGCCGCCGCGCTCGCGAAGTTCCAGCGCCGCCGTGCCGGATATGCGGGCGCCCGACATGCCCAAGGGATGGCCGAGCGCAATGGCGCCGCCATTCGGGTTGACGTGCCCGGCATCCTCGGCGATGCCGAGCTGGCGCAGCGCGGCGATGCCTTGCGAGGCAAAGGCCTCGTTGAGCTCGATGACGTCGAACTGTCTTGGTGTCAGCCCGAGCCGCGCGCAGAGTTTTTGCGTCGCCGGCGCCGGGCCGATCCCCATGATGCGCGGCGCCACGCCTGCGGCGGCACCGCCGAGAATGCGGGCGATCGGCGTCAGGCCATATTTCTTGATGGCAGCCTCCGAGGCAACGATCAGTGCCGCTGCCCCGTCATTGACGCCCGACGCGTTGCCGGCCGTTACCGTGCCGCCCTGCCGGAACGGCGTCGGCAGCTTGGCCAGCGCCTCGACGGTAGTGCCGGCACGGGGATGCTCGTCCTTGGCGACGACAATCGGATCGCCTTTGCGCTGCGGGATCGTCACTGGGGTGATCTCCTTGGCCAGCCTTCCATTGGCTTGCGCGACGACTGCCCTGTCCTGGCTGTGTGCGGCAAAGGCATCCTGGTCCGCGCGGGAGATGGCGAACTCTTCCGCGACGTTCTCGCCGGTCTCCGGCATCGAATCGACGCCATATTGCTTCTTCATCAGCGGATTGACGAAGCGCCAGCCGATGGTGGTGTCATAAATCTCGGCATTGCGTGAGAAAGCCGTGTCGGCCTTGGGCATGACGAAAGGCGCCCGGCTCATCGATTCGACGCCGCCCGCGATCATCAACTCCGCCTCGCCGGCCTTGATGGCGCGCGCGGCAATGGTCAGCGCATCCATGCCGGAGCCGCACAGGCGATTGACCGTCGAGCCTGGAATCTCCTTCGGCAGGCCGGCCAGCAGCAGCGCCATGCGCGCCACGTTGCGGTTGTCCTCGCCGGCCTGGTTGGCGCAGCCATAGACGACGTCGTCGACCGCCTGCTGCCAGTCGATGCCGGGATTGCGTTCGACCAATGCCCTCAAGGGTATCGCGCCAAGGTCGTCTGTGCGCACCGACGACAGCGAACCCCCGAAACGGCCGATCGGCGTGCGGATGTAGTCGCAGATATAGGCCTCGGCCATGTCATGCAGCCTTTGCTTTTCCGGTTCCCTCATGCGCCGCCTTGGTGCGGGCCTGCAGGTCGCGCAATGTCGTGAGTTCGAGTTCGCTTGGCGCCGGCGTTTCGTCAAGCGCCTCGGCGAACTTAACCACCCAGCCACAGCTCTCCTGCACCTGCTGGCGCGTGACGCCGCGATGCAGCGACACGACGGTGAATTCCTTGCTCACCGGATCCGGCTTCCAGATGGCGAGATCGGTGATCAGCAAGGTCGGGCCCGATGTCTCGATGCCAAGCCGCTTGCGATGATCGCCACCCTCGCCATGCCCGAAGGAGGTGAAGAAGTCGATCTTCTCCACCATGCCGCGTTTGGTCTGCGCCATGGTGATGTAGATCTCCTTCGACGACGTCGCGATCTCCGGCGCGCCGCCACCGCCGGGCAGCCTGATCTTGGGGTGGAAATAGTCGCCGATGACCGTGGTGTTGATGTTGCCGAACTTGTCGAGCTGCGCCGCACCGAGGAAGCCGATCGAGATACGGCCGCCTTGCAGCCAGTAGCGGAACATCTCCGGCACCGCGACGGTGGTCACAGCAGTCTCGCACAATTCGCCGTCGCCAATCGACAGCGGCAGCACGTCAGGCGCGGTGCCGATCGTACCGCTCTCGTAGATCAAGATGATGTCAGGCGCGTGTGTCAGCCGCGCTACATTGCAGGCAGCGGACGGCGCCCCGATGCCGACGAAGCAGACATCGTCATTCCGCAGCGCCCGGCTGGCGGCGATGGTCATCATCTCGTTGGGGGTGAACGACAGCTCGCTCATGTCGGTTTCCTCAGATGTTCGACCCGCCCGGCGAAGTCGTCGGCGCTCTTCTCGATGACGTTGGCCTGCATCCACGCCTGGAATTTCTCCCGGTCGGCGGCGATCTCGTCCCATTCGAGATAGGCGGCATTGTCGCGCGCATAGTAGCCATGCGCGTAGGACGGATGCGAACCGCCGGGCACCACCGATATCGCCGCGATCGTCCAGCGCGGCAGCACGGTCAGGTTGGGGTGCAGATCGTCGAAATTGTCGACCACTTCCTCGACCGTCACCACAGCACGTTTGGCAGCCAGCACAGCTTCCTTCTGGATGCCGATGATGCCTTCGACCAGCACATTGCCTTTCTTGTCGGCCTTCTGCGCGTGGATGAAGGACACGTCAGGCCGGATCGAAGGGACAGCCGCCAGCACCTCGCCGGTGAACGGGCAAGAGACCGGTTTGATGTTCGGATTGACTGTCGCCAGCCCAGTGCCGCGATAGCCGCGAAACACGGCGCAAGGCAGGCCGGCAGCACCCGCCTCATAGGCGTTGGCCATGCCGGCATGGCTGTGCTCCTCGATTTCGATCGACCGGGGAAAGCCGTTCTCGATGGCGTCGCGGGCGCGCCGCAAAAGCCCGACGCCGGGATTGCCGAGATAGGAAAAGACGATCTTCCTGGCCATGCCCATGCCGATCATCTGGTCGTAAATGATGTCCGGCGTCATGCGTATCAACGTCAGGTCGTGAAACCCCTGGCGTATCGCTTCGTGCGCGGCCGCCGTGGGAATCAGATGAGTGAACCCCTCGAAGGCAACCGCGTCGCCGTCGTGCAAATTCTCGGCCACGGCCTGGCGGAGCGGCAGGAAGCTGACCATCGCAGGAACCCCGAAAGTTCGTATTGCGAACAAATGTTTTATATGAGATACTCTCTATGCTGGATTCTCGCGTCGAGTCAATCCTGGCGATACGCTTGGTGTGCGGAGGCCACATGGAAGACGAGGAACCTTCGCGTGACCATGTCGGTTCGCTCGAACGCGGGCTTGCCGTCATGGAGATACTCGCCCGGCATCCGGCCGGCATGACGCTGACCGAGATGGCCGAGGAAGCTGGGCTGACGCGTGCCGGCGCCCGCCGCTTCCTGCTGACGCTGGCGGCCGCCGGCTACGCGACGCAGTCCGGCCGGCTGTTTTCATTGTCGCCGCGCCTTTTGACCATTGCCCGTACTTGGCTGGGCGGCGCCTCGCTGTGGACGTTTTCGGCGCCCATCATGCGCGAAGTCGCCGCGCAACTGAACGAAGCCTGTTCGGCGGCGATCCTGTCCGGAGAGGACGTCGTCTATGTCGCCCGTGTTCCCGGCCGGCGCATTCTCAGCGTGTCGCTCGATGTCGGCACCAGGCTGCCGGCGCATTGCACGTCGATGGGGCGGGTCCTGCTTGCAAGCCTTGCGCCGAATGCTCTCGAAACATTCCTCCGCCAGGCAAAAATCGAGCGGAGAACGCCCAAGACCATCACCAAAAGGCCATTGCTTGCCGCGGCCATCCGCAAGGCAGCGGCGGACCGCTTTGCCATCGTCGATGAAGAACTGGAGCTTGGCCTGCGTTCGATCGCCGTGCCGATCGACGATCGGACTGGGCGGACGGTGGCGGCGATCAATGTCTCGACCCAGTCGGCCCGTTTCTCCGTCGAAGAAATGGAGCGAGAGATACTGCCTGAGCTGCAGAGGGCAAAACAGCGCGTCGAGGAGTTCTTCTTCGTCTGAGCGATCAGCGTCGAAGGGCCGGCGGACCGAGCAATGACTTCGGGCCGGCACTGCCCCTCACCCTTACCCAAAAAATGGGGGCCAACGCCGGAACTTGTCCCTTCCGTCCTTCTCGGGGAGGAAGGTGCCGCGGGCGGATGAGGGCTGCCGCGCCGACGTCGGCCAATTGATGGTTGCCCAGACCAATGATCCTGCCCTCTGAAAGGCGGCACGGCGCATACCGCCTACTCCACTATCGGTAAAGAGCCCTCCGTTTGTATTGTCGACGAAACCGGAGCGATTTGCCGCGAGGTGAACGTCGCCAACCAGACTGACAATCTCAGGACTAGTGACTTGTCCTCAAACTGGCGTCCCTTGAGGCCCGAAATCTCCGATTAATCTAGGGGATTGGTGTCACCCCCGGTTACCAAAGCGTTGCAACAGATCCTTCAAACAAATTTACAGAGTCTTTGCGACCGCAGATACCTGCCAGTGATACCTTCACAACAATGTCTGAGGTAGGCAGAGCTGAAAACTAACGCCGGTTACGCTCGGATCGCCGCACAGCATGCAACGGAGGTCGATGCCAATGACAAGAAGAGCGCTCATCCTGCTTGAAGGCCATGGGAGTATTGGTCTGCAATACGTGAAAGCGGCCCGGTATCTTGATCTTCATCCAATTACCCTGTCGGCTGATCCAGCTCAATATGACTATCTTGCGGCGGAAGGAATTGAGACAATCCGTGTCGATACAGGCAATCTCGATGCGCTGATTCGCGAATCTTCCCGGTTACGTGCGACCTATGACATTGCTGGCATTACCGGCTTTTCGGGCGCGGACGAGTCGGTCTATGCGACAGTCGGCAAGCTCTGCCGGCATTTCGACCTACCGGGACCAAACCCCACATCGATTGAACGATGCTGTGACAAATTCACTCAACGTGAGCTCCTCGCGGAGGCCGGCGTTCCAATGCCTGTCTATCGGTTGGCAGCGAATGCGACGGACGTAGAAAGCTCCGCCGCGGAGATCGGCCTGCCGGTGGTTCTTAAGCCAGCCATAGGCAGCGGCAGCAGCGGTGTCCGATTGTGTCGCAATCTTGACGAGTTGACCGAACATACGACCTACCTGTTGGGCGGGCAGCACATATGGCGGTCTTCGCCGAGGATACTGGTCGAAGAATTCGCACAAGGCCCGTTTTTTGGCGCTCATATAATGGGAAATGAGGTTATTGGGATTGACACCGCTGACTTCGACCGCCCACCGTATTTCGTCTTCCGTCATTTGACCTGCCCGGCCCCGCTAACCGATGACGACCATAGCCGCATTGCCGATGTTTCGCTAAGCTGTTTGCCAGCTCTCGGCCTTGGCTGGGGGCCAATGACTGTTGAACTCCGGTGGACGAAGCGTGGCCCAGTCGTCATTGAAGTCAATCCGCGTGTTCCGGGTGGGACCAGTCCTCGGCTGGTTCAAGCAGCCTGCGGTGTCGATCTCATCACCGAGCATATCAAGCTTGTCATCGGCAACGAATGGGACTTGCGCGGAAGGCATTCGCACATTGCGGCCGCGCAGTGCCTAAATGCTGATCGCGATGGCATCCTCGATTGGATCGATGGCGACAGTCGCGCGGCTGCTGTACCAGGTGTCGCCGAGGTTAAATTGTACATTAAACCCAAGACGCCGATCGTCAGGAAGGGCGACCACCGAGACCGCATCGGACATGTCATCGCCGCTTCACCCAGCCGCGCCCAGACCGAGGCGATACTTCAGCGTGCTATCGACTTAATTCGTTGGTCGATCACACCATTTCCGACACTTAGCGAATAGGAACAGGAGCTGAATTGGGGCGCATGGGAGGATCATGGAGAATTGCTCGGCGAGGGTCGGATTTGGATTGAAGGCCTCCCTTAGCTGTCGCTCGTGCATCATATGGGATTATTACCTCTATCCCTTCGAGAATAGCACCGTAGCCGGCGAAGGACTTGAAGCCGAGATCGGTCACAGTCGGCGCTTGATACGCCGATGTTCCTGCTCGATGCCAGGGATACTGGCTCCATCGAATCCGGATCGTCTTCAGCCGTTGCCCGGAGCGATTCTGCAACGAATTCGTGGTGTCTCGCCGGTCGGCTGGTCTGACTGCTGTCGATGACGATGCGGTCGAGATAGCCGCACCATCGAACAGTGAGCTCGATAGGACGGTCGATAAGATCGGCGAGGTCGATAGCGTCGAAAACTCGTCAATCATCCCCTCGATGCGATTCCGGCGCTAGGTTGAGATAGTTTTGACCCCGGGAAAGGCCTCGAACTCTGCACATTTCAAAGGGGCCGGTCGCGCCGTCGCCATCATCATATCCTCGCAGGCCCACTTAGCTCTGGAGAACCTGCTGAGCTGACGAAGGTCCGCTTCAGAATCGAAGAGCAACTTGAAGGACTTGAAATGAATTGCATGAAGGCAATAGATAAAAACTGTGAGTTCCGCTCACCGAAGGTGTTGAGCCTTTGCAGTCGGTAGGTCACCGCAAGCTGCCGTCCTACGCCCTGTTGCGCAGCTTTGAGTGCGCTGCGCGGCGCGAAAGCTTTACGCAGGCGGCGGAGGAACTTCATCTCACGCAAAGCGCCGTCAGCAGACAAGTCAAGGAACTTGAGGAGACGATCGGTGTGACGATGTTCCGGCGGGTGGGACGACGCGTCACACTGACCGAGGCTGGCAGGCGGTTTTCGGCAGATCTGGCAGTCGATCTTGAGAACCTGAAGCAATCTGTGTCGCGGGCGATTGCCGCAGGCGAGCGAAATGCCACGTTGCGTATTGGCATCCTGCCAACATTTGCCAGTCGTTGGCTGATCCCGAGGTTGGGGACTTTTCTGAACGACCACCCCAGCGTCGAAATCAGACTGGAGACCCGCACCGTGCCGTTTGACCTCACACGAGAGCGATTCGATCTCGCGATCCATTTCGGAAAGGCCAACTGGCCAGACGCACGTATGACCAAGTTATTCGACGAGGAAATGCTGCCGGTTGCATCCCCCAAATTCCGCGATACATACGAGGCAGGCGAGCCTGCTCGCCTCACGGAGGCTCCACTCCTGCATCTCATTACTCGCGAAAGCGCATGGATTGACTGGTTCGCCATGAAAGGAACCGCTGACAAGAGGCTGCTGAGCGGCCGACATTTCGATCAGTTTTCTATGATCATCTCGGCTGCCGTGTGTTCAATCGGCGCCGCCCTTTTACCCAGATATCTGATCGAAATGGAGCTCGAGTGTGGCGTTTTGATCCCGCTAAGCGACACGCCCCTGAAGACGCACAACAGCTATTTTGCAGTCAGCGCGGCCGGGGACGTTAACCCGCAGGTAAACGCTTTTACGCGCTGGCTGATGTCGACTACGCGGCGCGTCAGCATGACGCCGTTCACACCATCATCGTGAGGGACGACCGCCTCGACCAAAACCCCTCAGTCGCCGGCGCGAGAGGCGCGTAAACCCATCCTAGCAGGCTTCTCTGATTGGGGTCGGTGAGGTCAAGCTTTTCCTGTCTTTCCGGACGATGTCGCCCCGTGGGTCACTCGCTTCTCTTCGCGGTCGGCGCCGGGCCGCCGCATGACGGGGTCAGGAGAGCGAGGCGTCTCAATGTGTTGAGCGACCATGACAGAATCTATCCAGGAACTAGCCTGCCAACGAGATCGCCTTGCCCATCGTCCCCACGGGAACGATCCGGATCACCCTCTCGGGTAAATCACTGTCTGTATGTTCCTCTTCGTTTATCTGTTGTCCTATTTCATGCCGACGCGGGGCCGCCGGCTTCCTTGCCAAAGCGGAACGCGGTCGCATCGCTCCACATGCGATGCAGGATGACGGCGAGCTTGCGGGCAACCGCGACCCGGGCTATCGCCATACCGCGCCGTTGGCGACGTTCATGCCTCATGCCCTGAGGCTTGACCATTTGTTGCTGAGCACAAGCAGCGAATGCGCCGCCTCATAGGGGGCCGTGCGGGCGAGTTCGTCGCCATCGGCTGACCTTGCCCTGAATGTCCGTTTCACCGGATTGATAACGTGCCGGGGTCAAGCCCAGATGCGCGCCTACAAAGCGGTCCAAGGCGAGCGCGGTGATCGGTCCGACGCCGGGCGCGCTCATCAGCCGCCGACAGACTTCTCCTTGCGGGCGATGTCGAGAACCTGCTTTGTCAGTCGCCCGAACTCGCAACGTCGTGGCTACGATCGCCAGGAGCGGCTCGACCAGCGCCATGACGATATTGTCAGCACCAATAAGCTCGCGCACGCGATCGGCAAAGGCTGCACGGCTTGGCCTGCCAAGCTTGAGGCCGGCCTCCCGAAGAATCGACCTGACCACGTTCTCGATCGTCCGCATTTCGTTGAGGACCCTGCGTCGAGCGACGAGGAGGGAACGCCAGAGCCGACACTGCTGGCTTTTCACATGCACCTGTCGGTCCAGCCGGTGCGCATGCTCTGCGCTAGGGCGCGTGCGTCATTCCGATCCGTCTTGTTCGGCATCGTCTTCATCGCTGCTTTGGCCTGTCGGGTTTCAATGCAGATGGCCGGCCATCCTTCGGCGCGGATACCATCATAAAGCCAGGCCGCCAGCGAGCAGGCTTCCAGTCCGATGCGTTCCAGCGGCAGATCGAGTTTCCGAAGGGCATGAAGAAGCGCCTGTGGTTCACTAGCTCGGGGCCCACCCCAATCACCCCATCTGGGGAGACACGCCTCACGCATCGAAGGCCGTATCGGCGGATCAAACCTACCCGAAGAGGCCGAGCATGCTGGAGCCTTACGATGCCCGGATAAGGACATGGCTTGAGGCCGAGCCCACACTCTCGGCAGTCACGGTGCTCCAGCGCCTCATGAGTGCCGATCCGTCGCGCTTTAAGAAGAGCTTGAGGACAGTGCAACTGGCTGTGAAGGCATGGCGCGTGGAAACGGCGGAGCGGATCATCCTCGACGGCGACTGGATGAATCGCGCGGGTCATGTCGGCACCACCACGCTCGGTAACATTCTCCGGTGGGGCAATAGGGGGCAGTTTCTCAACTCGGCCGACACCCGTGGGTGTTCCGTCGCTGAGTTGTATAGTCGGCGACGCCGCACTCAGCCTTCGGCGGCAGGACACCCGACCAAGTCTACGCTTCGGCGGAAATGAAGGAGGCAACTGGCGGCGTAGAAACAACCGCGATCCACCTTAGCTTAGCCAAGCCGCCAAACTGTCTCACCAGGCGGGACCACTTCTAACTGCACCCGGCTCATTGCCGCGTCCCCTACAACATACGCACCCGATTTTACCGACTGCGGCAACCAAATTTACCACGCCCCGCGCTGCGCTCGACTACGCCGTTGGTCAAGCAGGCATGGCAAACGGCGCGCCATTCCGGCGCACGCCTTCGAAAACACCTGCGCCAGGAACGACATCGAGCACCGCAGGACCAAGGTCAGGCACCCATAGACCCACGGCTAGTTCGGGAGAATGAACCGGGCGATCTTAGACATTAAACATTCTTTTCTAATGCTACACTGTCAGAAAACAGACGTAATATGCACTTAACTCAAAATAACTTTATGCCTTTCGGTAAAGTGATAAGCTTTAGTGATGCCGGCCCGGCAACGGCCGCGAGAACCGCAGCCTTATTGCCGGCAGCTTTGTCCACCAGGGACAACATCCGATACAAAAGGCGCGGAGGAGAGACAATGGAACACCCGCGGATGGCCGCGGTCTCTCAACGGCGAGGGCTGGCGACCAGCGTGTCCGACCAACTTTCTTTGGTCCCGTCGATGCATTTCCCCAAGGCACCTAGGGAGGTGTTTGCGGCTGAGTTCGACCGATTTCTCGACCAGACCGATGGTGTTGCTCAATCCGAGGAGTTGTTTGACCTACTATCTGCTTTTGCCCTGAATTTTGATTGCCCGTGGATCGCCTATCGCTCTCGTTCAAGCGGTCCGACGATCATGCTGAATTATCCTAATGAATGGCAGCAGCGCTATTTCGAAATGGGCTATGACAGGATAGACCCCATTATCAAGACGAGTCGCAAGCGGGCAAGCGCCTTTCGATGGAGCGAGGTGTACAATGACGCACGTACGACTGAAGACGAACGGCGCGTTTTCGATGAGGCTGCGACGTTCGGCTTGAGGACAGGCATTAGCGTTCCACTGCACGGCTCGGATGCCAGCTTTGCGATCATGAGCTTTGCACAACCCGGGGACTGCGAATTCCAAAACAAAACAATCACCTACTTGCAACTTGCTGCGTTACATTTCCAGCTGAAGGTCGCAAAGTTCGCGGATCCCGTTGGCATCGAGGAAGCTCCTGATCTTTCTCTCAGAGAAAAAGAGTGCATCTTGTGGACAGCGAGAGGGAAATCGTCGTGGGAAATAGGAATCATTCTGGGAATTAGCGCAAACACTGTTAATTTTCATATAAAAAATGTATTAAGAAAACTGGATACTTCCAGCAGAACGGCTGCAGCTATAAAAGCAATAAACTTCGGAATTATCGGTTTGTAGGAGCGAACCCAAGAAACTAATGCCTCATTACGACTTGCCTCGAAGTCGAGCCCCGTTACAGAGGCCCGTCTATGCACGACGGAGCGTCTGAGAGGCTGGCGGATGTAGCCTTAGCGAATATTTGGCATAGGACTCGGTTGTCCAAGCCAGCCCTGCCAGCGCATCTCGCGAGATCCTATGAGGAGATGGATAGCGACCTGCGCTCTGGCAAAGTGAGATCGCTAGCATCTCACTCACCTGGAGGCCAAACATGCCCGTTGCAGCTTGCCGATCCGACGCTCTGACCGCTATCCGTACCGATCTTGGTGCAATCTTCGTCTCCTTGGAACTCAGTCGCTCGAAATGGCTGATCACCTCACTGTCGCCCGGTGGAGGGAAGACGTCGAAGCATTCGGTAACGGCCGGCGACATCGCCAGCATGCTGGCGCGATTTGCCGAGTTCACCAGGAAGGCAGAGGCGCGGACCGGGAAATGCTTTCCAATCATCGTGATCCAGGAGGCCGGGCTTGACGGCTTCTGGATCCATCGCGTGCTGCAGGCCGAGGGGATCGAAAGCCATGTCGTCGATCCGGCATCGATTGCCACATCGCGCCGCCGTCGGCGGGCAAAAACCGACAAGATCGACGGCGAGGCGCTGGTTCGGGCTTTGCTGGCCCACAAGCGGGGCGAGCCACGGGTTTGTGCGATAGTCCGGGCGCCGACACCGGAAGAAGAGGACCGGCGCCGTCTCTCGCGTGAGCGGCAAGGCATTGACGAACGAGCGGATCAGTCAAGTCAATCGCGTCAAGGGCCTACTGTTCAGCCAAGGCGTGTCCGGCTACGAGCCGCTGCGCCGCGACCGGCGTAAGCAACTGGAGGCACGTAAGACCGGCGACGGGCGACCATTGCCCGCCCATTTGAAGGCGCAGGTCGCCCGCGAACTCGATCGACTGGAACTTGTTCTGGAACAGATCAAGACGGTCGAAGCCGCGCGCGATGCCATGCTCGCTGCCGCTGAGGCCGTCTCGCCAGCGCCGGCGATACTGCTCAACCTGAAAGGCATCGGGCCGGAGTTTGCTGCTGTCTTGTGGTCGGAAGGGCCGTAAGCGGTCAGCCGATAACGTCAGGCCTAAAGTTCCAAGGCATGAGCATTTCGATCTCGGATGCGAGCCAGCCTTGAGCGATGCGGGTCAAGGTCTGCGAGAGCCAATCGAGCGGATCGACGCTGTTCATTTTGCAGGTTTGCAGCAAGGTGGCTACCGTCGCCCAGGTTCGTCCACCGCCGTGGCTGCCGGCGAATAGACTATTCTTTCGCGTGATTGTCTGGGGCCTGATTGCACGCTCGACGATGTTGGAGTCGATTTCGATGCGACCATCCATCAGAAAGCGTTCCAGCGCCTCCCGCCGGGTGAGCGCGTAGCGGATCGCCTCGGCGGTCTTGGATTTTCCGGAGACCTTGCCCAGTTCCGCGTCCCATAGATCGAAGAGGCTCGCGACAATGGCCACGGACTTTTCCTGACGGAGCGCGGCGCGGCTTCCGGCATCCTTGCCGCGAACCTCGTCCTCGACCTTCCACAATTCGGTCATGGCGATGATCGTTACCGTCGCGGCCTGCGAGATCCCGCTGATGTGCAGGTCGTAGAATTTGCGCCGCAGGTGCGCCTTATCTTGTGCAACAGATAAGGCGCATTATCCAGGGCGAAGTTTTATCTGGAGTTCTGCCGCTCAGAAGCTGGGTTCTGGCGAAAAAGCCGGCGGGGTTTGTCGACATA
>NZ_JAMYMV010000065.1:0-33654 GCF_040318715.1 Mesorhizobium sp. M1050
CGGGCGTCGCCCGGGCCCCGGCCGGGCCGGGCGCGGCTCGTGGCCGCCGCGCGCCGGGCCCCCGCGACTACCTGCCGGTTGGCGAGATCGAACCGGGAATGCTGCTGCTGATCGCGGCAGGCGATAGGATACCCGTCGACGGCGAGATCATCCATGGGGCGTCGGATCTCGACTGCTCACTGGTTTCCGGCGAGAGCACGCCCCGAAACGTAGCGCCAGGCGAACCCGTGCAGGCTGGCGTGCTCAACCTTACCGGCTCGCTGACGATCAAGGCGACAGCCGCCGCGAAGGATTCGTTCCTGGCGGAAATGGTTCGGCTTATGGAAGCTGCCGAGGGCGGCCGGGCACATTATCGCCGGATCGCCGATCGCGTTTCAGCGCTTTATGCTCCTGTGGTTCATCTTACCGCCTTCGTGACGTTCCTCGGCTGGATGGCGGCGACCGGCGACTGGCATCGGGCGATGACCATCGCCATTGCCGTTCTCATCATCACATGCCCGTGCGCGCTCGGCCTCGCCGTGCCGATCGTTCAGGTGGTCGCCGCGCGGCGCCTGTTTGAGAACGGCATCATGGTCAAGGACGGTTCGGCCATGGAGCGCCTGGCGACGATCGATGCCGCGGTGTTCGACAAGACCGGAACGCTCACGCTCGGAAAACCGCGGCTCGTCAATGCATCGTCGATCGATCCGGCCATGCTGGCAATTGCAGCCGACATGGCAGCGCATTCGCGCCACCCGTTTTCAAAGGCCATAGCCGGCTTTGCCAAGCCTGGCGGGCAGCGCAAATTCGATGCCGTCACCGAGCACCCGGGATTCGGCATCGAGGCCGCTGCCGCCGGAAACATCTGGCGGCTGGGTCGACGCGGATGGGCTGGATGGAAAGCCCGCACCGGCGGCGAAGGCCGACATGGCTATGGCGGGACGGTTCTGACTAAAGACGGGATCATTGTCGCGACCTTCGATTTCGAGGATGCGCCGCGTGCCGACGCCAGAGCAGCGATCGAGCGATTGAAGGATGCCGGGGTGTCGGTGCGGATGCTGTCGGGGGATACGGCGGCCGCCTGCGGCGAAGTCTCGAAAATGCTGGGTATCGACGACTTCATTCCGTGCTTGCTGCCGTCCGGCAAGGTCGAATGCATCGAGACCCTGGCAAGAGAGGGACTGCGGGTTCTGATGGTTGGCGACGGCCTCAACGACACGCCTGCACTGAGCGCAGCGCATGTGTCGATCGCGCCGGCTGCCGCGGCCGACATCGGTCGCAATGCCGCCGATTTCGTATTCCTGCGTGAAAGCCTTGCGGCAGTGCCTCTCGCGCTGGACGTCTCGCGCGAGGCGGGGAGCCTGATCCGCCAGAACATCGCGATCGCCATCGTCTACAATGCGGTCGCCGTTCCGATCGCCATACTGGGACACGTCACGCCTCTGATCGCTGCGATCGCCATGTCGGCCTCATCGCTGCTTGTCATCGGAAATGCGCTGCGCCTGCAAGGCTTCGTGTCGAACGGACAGGCGCAAAGCTCTCGACAGGACAGGCGGCGCGGCGTCAGCCAATTGGCACAACCTCGATGACGACTCTTTCCTACCTCATACCCGTGGCCCTCTTCCTTGGCGCCCTTGGACTTGGGGGCTTTCTGTGGGCCTTGAGAAGCGGTCAATATGAAGATCTCGATGGAGCCGCAGAACGGATCCTGATCGATGGCGACGACAAGCCGCAAGGCTGACTCGGGCGCCGGGTCGCTCAAACACCGCTGGGACCGGTGACCCAGATCAAAGCGCACAGCCCATAAACCCAGATAGTCAAGGGATAAACATCCGAGGAGGCAGGCATGCGAGCAGAAGCGATAATGACCACACCGGTCGTCGCAATAGACCCTGACGCTTCGATTGCCGATGCGGCACGGTTGATGCTTTCGAAGAAGATCAGCGGCCTGCCTGTCATTCGCAGCGACGGCACGCTGGTGGGGATCGTCAGCGAGGGCGATTTTCTGCGCCGGGAAGAACTGGGCACGCGACGCACGCGTCCGCGTTGGCTGGAGGCTCTCGTCAGCCCTGGAAAAGCGGCCGAAGAATATGTTCAAGCCAACGGAAGGCGTATCGAAGAGGTGATGACGGCGGATGTCGTTACAGTATCACCTGGCACATCGCTGTCCAGCACGGTCGAGCTCATGACACGCCATCACGTCAAACGCATTCCGGTCGTCGACGGCGGCAAGGTGATCGGCATCGTGACCCGCTCCGACCTGCTGCGCGCATTACTCGACGTCCCATCTGGCGCGGCCTCGGCACGGATAGACGACGAACAAATCCGTCAGGACGTCCTTGCCGAACTTGCGAAGCAGAAATGGACCGGCAAGGACATGATCGATGTGACCGTGAACACAGGGGCGGTGCAACTGAACGGCGCCATCTTCGACGAGCGCGAGCGCCAGGCAGCCATCGTCGCCGCCGAAAATGTCGCCGGCGTCAAGGCTGTCAGGGACAACCTCATCTGCGCCGGACCGCTGTCTGTCGTGCTGGTTTCGTAGGCATTTGGTCACAGAAGCTGAGAAGGCAGGGACGGTCGCCCTCAGAGCTCGAAGCACTAGACTACGACTAGCGTTGGCCGGCCGCATGTTGGAGACGTGCGATCAAATCCCGGTTGCGGCAATAGTCGGGTGGATCATCGGCTTGCTGGTGTTCGTCGAGCCAAATTGCGCATTCGTCCTGGTGGCCGCAGGAGCGGCAGCGGTCTATCGCTCGATGGACGACGGCTTCATGGTCCGGCACGACTTTCAATTGCCTGTCGACGCCAAGCTTGCGCATCATGCGATCCATCAACGCGGTCCTTGCGTCAACCGAGACCAGGTAGTCGAGAAAGTTCATGTCGGTGGCTCCTCCTTCTTTGCGATCATTGCATGCTGGCGGCACATGACATTGATCTCGGTCAACAGGCGGAGCCGCTGCCAAGCCGAGGCAGTCAAGGATGGATCGACCTCAATATGAGGACTTTCATTATCCAAGCCATCCGGCAGTGGGCATCGAACCGTCAATACGACATGAAACGGCTGATGCCGCTGTCTTCGATCAATGTGCGTGTGATGCCGCCGAACGCCCATTCCCGGAGGCGGCTGTGGCCATAGGCGCCGGAGACGATCAGGTCGGCATGGATCGACCGCGCGAACGCCAGCAGCCGGTCGCCGTCGGCGTCGCCGGCGATCAGTTCGGTTCGCGCCAAAATGCCGTGATGTTCCAGAAAAACGGCGACATCGGCGAGGCTGTCGCGAATGCTTTCGTCATGGTCCGTATCGATCGTGGCGACCACGACTTCGTTGGCCTTGGCCAGGAAAGGCAAGGCATCTGCTATCGCGCGTCGGGCCTCCCTGGCGTCCTTCCAGGCAATAAGCACGGTTTTTGCCACGAGATGGTCGACATTACTCGCAGCAACCAGGACCGGTCGACCGGCACCGAGCACCAGGCTACCGACATCGACTGCGCGAAAGATATTGTCCGCCTTCTCGCTGCCGGTAACGACAAGATCCGCGCCTCGCGCGGAGACACTCAGGAAGCGAGTCGGGCTGCAAATAGCTTGCACCCATTCGCTGAACATCGAAGCAGGAACCAGCCTCTCGAACTCGGCCCGCAGTTCGGCAAGTCGCTTTTCGATTTCCGTCCGCTGGACCTGCATGATCTCGCCTTCGTAGACCATGCCGTCCCCTGTCGCGACCAACGGCGGGACATCTGCAGCCGCCAGGCCAATGAGGCGGGCTCCAAACCGCTCTGCTAGCTCGATTCCGACCTTCACGATGGATACGGGAGGCGCATCGACGGCAAGATTCACGACAATTGACTTGTAGCACATCGCACGGGCCTTTCGCTGAACGACGGAATGCACGATGAATGCATTTGCTGGCACCCGATGCTTTGATGCGCGTCAAAGGGCCTAAGCTCATCCGTATCCGAGAACGTCGGCCCCGATCCGTTTTGCGTGCGCGGCGAGAAGTGGTAGTTAGCCCTTCTCACAGGCGTGTCGAATCCAAGGATTTCAGGTGAGCCAAGACGAAGCGCCTATTTTGTCGGCCGGCGGGACGATGCTGAAGTCGGTCTTGTCCCAAATGTTCGAACAGGCCCCGGGCTTCATGGCTATCATGCGTGAGCCGGATCATGTCTTTGAACTGACGAATACCGCCTATCAACGGCTCATCGCCGACAGGCAAGTGATTGGGAAATCGCTGCGCGAAGCCCTTCCCGAACTCGAAGGCCAAGGGTTCTTGGAACAGCTGGACCATGTCTACAGGACCGGAGAGCCATACAGAGGCCAAGGCATCAAGGTCGGTCTTCGCAACAGGGACGGCCAGCGGCTTGAAGAGCGTATCCTCGATTTCGTATATCAGCCGATCAAGGCCGACGATGGCCGCATCACGGCCATCTTTGTCCAAGGCACTGATGTCAGTGAGCTTTCCTTCGCGAATGCAGCCCTTCAGCTGCGCGAAGACCATTTGCGTTCGATCCTGGCGACGGTGCCCGATGCAATGGTGGTTATCGATGAACTGGGCAGCATTCAATCGTTCAGCACAGCTGCCGAAGCGCTGTTCGGTTATCAGGCCAGCGAAGCCATTGGCCGAAACGTCAACATACTGATGCCGTCGCCCTACCGCGACGATCACGACGCCTATCTGCTTCGCTATCTGACGACCGGCGAGCGCCGGATCATCGGGCTAGGCCGCACGGTCACCGGAATGCGGAAGGACGGTTCGACCTTTCCAATGGAGCTTTCCGTTGGCGAAATGCATCCCGGAACCGGGCGCTTCTTTACCGGCTTTTGCCGAGACCTGACCGAGCGCCACAGGGCGGAAGCGAGAATACAGGACCAGCAGCTGGAACTGCTCCACATGGCCAGGTTCACCGCGCTCGGCGAAATGGCCTCGACGCTTGCCCATGAGATAAACCAGCCGCTCACGGCGATCACAAACTACCTCAAAGGCAGCCGCCGGCTTCTTGAGAAGAGCACGGAAGAGAACGCACCGATGCTGAGAGAGGCTGTCGAGAACGCGGCTGAGCAAGCTTTGCGGGCTGGAGAGGTCATTCGTCATCTTCGCGATTTCGTCGCCAGGGGCGAAAGCGAGCGTCAGGTCGAACGCTTGCCGATGCTGATCGAGGAAGCCTCCTCACTGGCTTTGGTGGGCGCGAGGGAAATAGACGTGCGCGTCAGCTACCAGCTTGATCCGGAGGCCGAACTGGTTTTGACTGATCGCATCCAAATTCAGCAGGTGCTGCTTAACCTGATACGCAACGCCGTGGAGGCCATGCAAGGCGCGCCGCGCCGCGAGTTGAAAGTCACAACTGTCGCCCGGGACGATGGCATGGCGGAGGTAAGCGTGATCGACACCGGCCCCGGCCTCGCGCCGGAGGTCTCCGCACAGCTTTTCCAGCCATTTGTCACCACAAAGAAGCAGGGCATGGGCGTCGGCCTCTCGATTTGCCGTACCATCGTCGAATCGCACGGAGGTCATATCTGGACCGAGCCAATGCCGGCTGGAGGGACCGCTTTCCGGTTCACGTTGCGCATTGTGGAGAAGGAAGAGGTCACAAATGGCGGTTAGTGATCTGGTGCACGTGGTTGACGACGATGTGGACGTGCGCAAATCGCTTGGCTTTCTTCTGGCGACAGCCGACTTTGCCGTGCGGCTGTACGAATCGGCGACAGCTTTTCTGGATACCGCGACGGGCAATCCCGACGGTTGCATCGTCACCGACGTGCGCATGCCGGGCATCGACGGAATCGAGTTCCTGCGGCAGCTCCGAACCCGCGGACACATGCTTCCGGTCATCGTGATGACGGGCCATGCTGATGTGGCGCTCGCCGTTCAGGCAATGAAGGAGGGGGCGTCCGATTTCATCGAAAAACCTTTCGACGACGATATTCTGATAAGTGCGATCCGTTCCGCTTTGGATAAGCGCAATCAGGCGAACGCTACGCACCCACAATCCACGGAAATCAACGGCCGTTTATCGACGCTGTCGGAACGAGAGCGACAAGTGCTGGATGGACTTGTCTCAGGTCTTCCAAACAAGACGATCGCTTATGACCTCGGAATCAGCCCACGTACGGTCGAGATCCATCGCGCCAATGTCATGAGCAAGATGAGCGCGAGCAGCCTGTCGCACCTCGTGCGCATGGCACTGATCGTAGAACCCAAATCCTAGGAACCATCGTCAAAGGAGTTGTCGTCGAGAGCCGGCACACTGTGAGACCCCCAGTCGCGCCAGTGAGTCGGGCGGATGTCTACCCATGCGCCGGTGGCGGCGTTCCTCCAGCCTTCCCGCTCCTTCATGCAGGGAAACACGAGCGCATGCTCGCCATCCTCGTCGAAGACGGCCAGTGTGAGGTTGCGCCCAAACGGAGCGGTGAGGATCGGTTTCCACATCTCCAGATGATTCTCCAGAAGCGCCAGCCCGCGCCTTGATCTGAATCATTTTCCGCAATTGCCAAATGCGCGAATGTGGACTTTGCCAGCCATGAGCCGGGCGGAAGCACCCGGATGGTGATGGTTCAAAGCGGCAAGGCAAACAACACTTTGGGATGGCCGCGAAATAGGAGACGGCACCGATGCTGATCCAAACTCTTTCCACCCTGGAAAGTACGAGATTGCTGACGGCCAATCGGGTCGGACGGCTCGCATGCGCAAAGAACGGGCAGCCTTACGTCGTGCCTCTCTACTACGCACATGCGGATAATCACCTCTACGCATTTTCAATGCCGGGCAAGAAGATCGAATGGATGCGAGCCAATCCGCTGGTATCCGTCCAGGTCGACGAGCGCGGCAAAGGGCGTGGATGGAGAAGCGTCGTAGTCGATGGCCGCTATGAGGAATTGCCGGACCGGGTTGGCCACAAGATCGAGCGCGACCATGCATGGTCAGTGCTGAGCAAACACGCCGACTGGTGGGAGCCTGGTGCGCTCAAGCCGGTCGTGCCTCCTGTGTCGGACAGCAGCCCACATGTGTTTTTTCGCATCCTGATCGAGCAGGTGTCGGGTCGCGAGGCAAGTGAATAGCTGAACGACCACCCCGACCACAGATGGGACGGCTGGGCCGACGGAACCCGTTGTCGTAGGTACTTCCCCGTAAGGATGATGATGCGAGCCACCTACCGCCGCAGCGCGTGCACGCTTGCCTTGTCCTCGCCGGCCGCCGGCAATGCCATGTCATCATCGAGAAGGCGTGTTATGCGGGCAAAGCCTGTGAAGGCTTTCCGAGCTTCCTCGGCCGTCATCTGGCCCGACAGGGCGGCCGAGCAGCAATTCAGCGCGCACTGATAAACCGGACCGCGCCGTCCCGTCGGCCATTTCCGCAAGAACGCCATGGCCTCGGCAACACTATCAATTTCTTCAGTAGGGTGCCCCTGCCCGCGCGAGATCCGCACGGGCGAAATGAAATGCAGGTCGTTCATCGTTTCCTCCCCGTCGATCGCGATGCGCTCAATCGAACCCAATGAAACGCGCCATTCGACAGCCGGTTCCACGCAATCCGAGATTTCTTTTTAGGAGATCGGAATTTCGAATCATCGGCCCGGCAGATCCAGAGGCGGCCCACCATGGAGTGCCGTCGATAATCGCAGTTCTCATTGAATATCTTTAAGGCCAAAGCCGACAAATAGATTGCTTGTCGGTTCCCCTGCGTCAGGCTTACCCTGCACCGCCAACGCGTGAGGGCGCGTGCTGCAAAGGGGACCATTGCAATGACAATACAGGGTGCTTCACCTGATCTGTACAACGACGACCTGGCGCCTGCCAAAACTCGAAACTGGGGACCATTCTCGATCTTCAACGTCTGGACATCGGACGTTCACAGCCTCTGGGGCTACTATCTCGCCGCCAGCCTTTTTCTATTCTGTGGCGGGTTCGTCAATTTCCTCATCGCCATCGGCATCGGTTCACTGATCATCTACGCGCTGATGAACATGGTCGGCTACGCCGGCGTGAAGACAGGCGTGCCCTACCCCGTGCTTGCGCGTGCCTCTTTCGGCATCTGGGGCGCCAACATACCGGCGCTGGTGCGCGCCGTGGTCGCCTGCTTCTGGTACGGCGCACAGACCGCCGCCGCCTCAGGCGCGATCGTGGCACTTTTGATCCGCTCGCAATGGTTTGCCGATTTCAACGCCAACACGCATCTCCTCGGCCATACCGGCCTGGAGGTGATCTGCTTCGTGGTCATCTGGGCGCTGCAATTGCTGATCATCCAGAACGGCATGGAAACGGTGCGCCGCTTCCAGGATTGGGCAGGACCGGCAGTCTGGGTGATGATGCTGATCCTGGCGATCTACCTCTGCGTCAAATCCGGGAGATTTGCCTTCACCAGCGATATCCCTATGGACGTGCTGCTGGACAAGACCAAGGACGCGGGCGTACCGGGCACGCCGGGATCATGGACGTCGCTGTTTGCGGTGGCGGCGATCTGGGTCACCTACTTTTCCGCGCTTTATCTCAATTTCTGCGATTTCGCCCGTTACGCGCCGGACAAGGCATCGCTGCGCAAGGGCAACATCTGGGGCCTGCCGATCAACCTGATCCTGTTTTCCCTGGTCGCCGGTGTCACCACCATTGCCGCCTTTGACGTCTATGGCGAAGTGCTGCTGCATCCCGACCAGATCTCGGCGAAGTTCGACAGCTGGTTCCTGGCAGCGCTCGCGGCCTTGACCTTTGCCGTGGCAACCCTCGGCATCAACGTGGTGGCAAACTTCGTCTCGCCGGCCTTCGACTTCTCCAACGTCTTTCCCAGGCAGATCGACTTCAAAAAGGGCGGCTATATCGCGGCCGTCATCGCGCTCGTGCTCTATCCCTTCGCACCGTGGGAAGGCAGTGCCGCTTCCTTTGTCAACGTCATCGGTGCGACGATGGGGCCGATCTTCGGCGTGATGATGGTCGACTACTATCTGATCCGGAAGGGTGAGGTCGATGTCGAGGCACTCTATCGCGAGGACGGCGAGTTCCGATTCCAGGGCGGCTGGCATGTCAATGCCTTCATCGCCGCCGGTATCGGTGCCATCTTCTCGTCGATCCTGCCGAACTTCACCAACTGGCTGCCGTCGTGGTGGGGCGTCTATGGCTGGTTCTTCGGCGTGGCGATCGCCGGCATCATCTACTACGTGCTGCGCACCGCCGCTTTGGGCGCTGGCGCCAAGACGGCAAAGGCTTGAAAATGAGGCAGTAGGCAGTAGGTGCAAGGGAGTAGAGAACCGCTTCCCTACTGCCTACTGCCTACTGCCTACTGCCTACTGCCTACTGCCTACTGCCTACTGCCTACTGCCCACCATCTCGGCCAGTTTGCGCACCGTGTTCCAGTTGCGGGATGTACCGACGCCCAGGCGCTTGTGGCTGGTTGCCGTCAGAAGCCGTGAACTGGCGCGCGAGAAGACAATCCAGATATCGCCACCGACGGCGTGCATCTTTTCGTCCTTGCCGACATAAGAGCCGAGCGCCGTGACGGCTTCGTCCGGCACCGGTTGGCGCATCACGCGCACCGTCACCTGATCCGCGGTCGCATTCGATTCGTCCGGAAACGGATTGCTGGCGGCAAGCTTCAGCCAGTCCTCGGCACTCCGCACGATGATGTCGATATGGCGGCCGAAGATCTTTTCGAAGGCTGCTTCCAACCGCCGTTCCAGATCGGCGATATCCGTCGCCGGCGCCTCGAAGACCAGGTTGCCTGTCGCCACCAGCGTGCGCGGGTTCTTCAGCCCGAGCTCTTCGGCCATCGCCTTGAGGTCGGCCATGGCGACCCGTCGCCCCTCGCCCAGGACGATGCTGTAAAGCAGCGCGACGTAGGTCTGCATTGTCCGACCGGCCTAAAGCATGATGCCGAAAAGTGTGAAGTGGTTTTCGGACGGCATCATGCTCATCTCTTTGACTTGGAGCTACACCAGCCGGCTCTGCTCCACCGCCGCCTCGATGAAGCTGGCGAACAGCGGATGCGGGTCGAGCGGCCGGCTTTTCAGTTCCGGGTGATATTGCACGCCAATGAACCAGGGATGATCGGGGTACTCGACCGTTTCCGGCAGCACGCCGTCGGGCGACATACCGGCGAAGACCAGGCCGCAATCCTCGAGCCGCTCCTTGTAGTCGACATTGACCTCGTAGCGGTGGCGGTGGCGCTCGGAAATCTGTGTGTCGCCATAGATCTCGGCGATCTTCGAGCCCTTGGCGAGCTCTGCCTGATAGGCTCCGAGCCGCATCGTACCGCCGAGGTCGCCGGTCTCGCGGCGCTTCTCCAGCATGTTGCCTTTCAGCCATTCGGTCATCAGGCCGACGACCGGCTCCTTGGTCGGGCCAAACTCGGTCGATGACGCATGCTCGACGCCGGCCAGCGACCGCGCTGCCTCGATGCAGGCCATCTGCATGCCGAAGCAGATGCCGAAATACGGCACTTTTCGCTCACGCGCGAACTTCGCCGCCAGGATCTTCCCTTCAGCACCGCGTTCGCCAAAGCCACCGGGAACCAGGATGCCATGAACCTTTTCCAGCCAAGGCGTCGGATCCTCCTTTTCGAAGATCTCCGATTCGATCCAGTCGAGCTTGACCTTGACGTGGTTGGCCAGGCCGCCATGCGACAGCGCCTCGATCAGCGATTTGTAGGCATCCTTGAGCCCGGTATATTTGCCGACCACGGCAATGGTAACTTCGCCTTCCGGATTGTGGATGCGGTTGGACACCGCTTGCCAGGGCTCCATGCGCGGCTTCGGCGCCGGATCGATGCCAAAGGCGGCCAAAACTTCCGAATCGAGCCCTTCCTTATGGTAGGCCATCGGCACGTCGTAGATATGCGGCACGTCGAGCGCCTGGATCACCGCACTCTCGCGCACATTACAAAACAGCGACAGTTTTCTGCGCTCTTCCTTGGGAATAGCGCGGTCGGCGCGGACCAGCAGGATGTCGGGCGCAATGCCGATGCCGCGCAGTTCCTTGACCGAATGCTGGGTCGGCTTGGTCTTCAGCTCACCGGCCGTCGGGATGTAGGGCATCAGCGTCAGATGGACGTAGACGGCATTGTTGCGCGGCAGGTCGTTGCCGAGCTGGCGGATGGCTTCCAGAAATGGCATCGCCTCGATGTCGCCGACCGTGCCGCCGATCTCGCACAACACGAAATCATAGTCGTCATTGCCGTTGAGGACGAAATTCTTGATCTCGTCGGTAACGTGCGGGATGACCTGCACGGTGGCGCCGAGATAATCGCCGCGGCGCTCGCGCTCGATGATGTTCTTGTAGATGCGGCCGGTGGTGATGTTGTCCTGCTGATTGGCTGAACGCCCCGTGAAGCGCTCGTAATGGCCGAGATCGAGATCGGTCTCGGCGCCATCATCGGTAACGAAAACCTCGCCATGCTGGTACGGCGACATCGTGCCCGGATCGACATTGAGGTAGGGATCGAGTTTTTTGATGCGTGCGCGATAGCCTCGCGCCTGCAAGAGAGCCCCAAGGGCCGCTGCGGCTATGCCTTTTCCAAGTGAGGAAACCACGCCGCCTGTGATGAATACATATCGCGCCATGGGAGTCATCGCTTAACGCGGCCGGATTGATTCCGCCAGAGAAAAAACCACCGCGAAGGTTTTTTCCCAAGAAGGCGCTTGGACGATAGGCAAGGCAAAAGAAAAGGGCCGGCTGAGCCGGCCCTTTGGCAGGATGACGAAAACGTCAGATGATGACGACCTTGGTGCCTACCCTGACGCGGCTGTAGAGGTCCATGACGTGCTCGTTGATCATGCGGAAGCAGCCATTCGAGGCGCTGGTTCCGATCGACTGCGGCGCGATGGTGCCGTGGATGCGCAGATGCGTGTCCTTCTTGCCGTCATAGAGATAGATGGCGCGGGCACCGAGCGGGTTTTGGCCACCGCCGGGCATGCCGTCCTTGTACTGGCCGTAATGCTTCGGCTCGCGCTTCTGCATGTCCAGCGTCGGGATCCAGCGCGGCCATTCCTGCTTGTCGCCGACCGCTACCGTGCCTTTGTACTGCAGGCCTTCGCGGCCGACCGCAATGGCGTAGCGGCGAGCGGTCGAAGATGATTCGACGAGGTAGAGCCGCCGCGCGCTGGTGTCGATGACGATGGTGCCGGCGTCATAGCCGGTGAATTCCACGTCCTGCGGCACGAATTCCGGCTTCACCTTGAACTGCTTCTTGGCTTCCTTCTTGGCGAGGGCCTGATCGAGAGCCCGCGTCTCTGGAAGATAGCTCATCGACGAGCCGGATGAGGTACCGCCGAAGAGACCGGCGAACAGACCGCCGCCGCTTGGCCGCTTCTGGCCGACGACCTCGCTGCGCAGCTCGCCATTGTTGCCGGTCAAGGCGACATTCATCGCCTCTGCCGGAAGCGGCTCGGCCGACTGGATCGGCGCGATTGGCTCGATGATCTTTACAGCCTGCGTCTTGGCCGGCTTGGCGTCGGCCACTTCGGTAGCCGGCACGCTCTTGCCCTTCTTGGCCAGGAACGCCTGCCGTTCAGCGTCGGCCCTGGCCTTGGCCGCCTCGCGCATCGCCAGCTTCCTGGCTTCGAGAGCCTTGGCTTTGGCGGCTTCCTTGTCGGCAACGATCTTGGCCTCGATCTTCTTGATCTGGGCGAGATCGTCCGGCGTCGGATTCTTCTTCTTCTTGAGAAGCTTCAACTGCGACGCGTCACTCTTGACGGCGACATTGATGGCGCCGGTTTTCTCAACAGAAGGTGCGGCCATATTTGCCGGCGCGCCGGCGAAGGCTGGGGAACTCATGCCGAGTGCGGCGCAAAGTCCCAGGAAAATGAAGCTGCGAAGCTGCATGGCGAAGATCCGATCGTTCTATGCTTGTTGCCCACGGCGTCGCCCAGCGCCCCCAAGGCGCCGGAAATGCCGCGCGCAATCTATAGTCGAATAAGCGCGAACGCCTCAAGCGCGAGGCCGCGCCTCACCACGTCGAATCTTCGTGATTGTGCTGCATTTGCCGCGACTGTGTTCAAACGACAACAGGCCGCGGCTGCAGAGCCTGGAGATTACTGGTTCGGAACCTGCGGGGCCGCCGGAGCGGTGCCATTGGTCGACGGTTTCGAGCCGGCGGCAGGCGCCGTGCCCGCCGGAGCTGCGGCGTCGTTGCCGGACGGCGGCGTCGGCGTGGCGTTGCCGGCGGGCGCCGGTGTGGTCGTGCCTGGCAGTTGGTTGAGCACACCCTTGCCGGCACCATCCGATGTCGCAGGCACGCGGTCGAGGATGTCGATCGGCTTCTCGCCATAGCGGGCGACGATCGACAGTGTCAGCGACGTGGCAAAGAAGGCCGCCGCCAGGATCGCCGTCGCACGCGTCAGCGCATTGGCGGCACCGCGCGCGGTCATGAAGCCGGATCCGCCACCGATGCCAAGGCCGCCGCCTTCGGAACGCTGCAGCAGCACCACCCCGACGAGGGCGAGCACGACCATGAGATGGATGACGATCAGTACGGTTTCCATAGTTTATCCTGGCAAAGCCTTGCCCGGCCGCGGACACGACCGGTGAATTGGAGGCGGCTCAATACAATGCTTTGATGGCATTTCCAAGCCCGTGGCCGGAATATGGGAAGCAACGCCTTCTTTGCAACGATTTCCAGCGCCGGGAGCCCCATCCGGTGTGGCGAACAAGTTCAAGCGATGTTGCGATAAGCCTCGGCGATGGCAAGAAAATCCGCTGCCTTCAGGCTGGCGCCGCCGACCAGCGCGCCATCGACATTCCTGACGCCGAGCAGTTCGACTGCATTTGAAGGCTTGACCGAACCGCCATAGAGGATGCGCACCTTTGCCGCAACGCCGCCGAGTTTTTCCGCCAGCTTTTCGCGGATATGTGCGTGTGCTTCGGCCACATCGGCTGCGGTCGGCGTCAGGCCGGTACCGATCGCCCATACGGGCTCATAAGCAATGATGGTATTGGACGGGGTGGCGCTTGGCGGCACCGACCCGTCGACCTGACGCGACAGCACGTCGAGAGTGGCGCCCGCTTCACGCTGCTGCTGCGTCTCGCCAATGCATATGATGGCCACGAGCCCGGCACGCCAGGCGGCGGAGGCCTTGGCTTGTACCGTCGCGTCATCCTCGCCGCGCTGCTCACGGCACTCGGAATGGCCGACGATGACATGGCTTGCGCCCGCATCCTTGAGCATTTCCGCCGAAATGCAGCCGGTGTAGGCGCCGCTCTCCCTGCTGTGGCAATCTTCACCGCCGGCATGCACCGGCGTGCGCGACAAGATCTCCGCGGCATGGGCTAGCAATGTCGCGGGAACGCAGACCAGCGCTTCGGTCTCCGCATCGAGCCCACTCAGGAAACCGTTGCCGATCATCCTGAGTTCGTTGAGCGAGGCACTGGTGCCGTTCATTTTCCAGTTGCCGGCGACAAGCGGGCGAATTCCTGGCGTCATGGTTTGCTTCTCCGGGCGATATCGGGCTCTGGCCCTCACTACCAAAATCAGCCCACAAAGCAATCGACAGTGGACCGGAAGGGCGCTATTGCGCTTGGTTCAGACTCGGCGCATGCGAAATTGCGCATAAATCGGAAGTAACGATGCTTGGTGTATTGAGAAGCGCGGCAGGTACCTGGGTCGCGAAGACGCTGCTTTCGCTGTTGGTGGTCAGTTTCGCCGCCTGGGGCATTTCCGGACGGCTGATGGGCGGTTTCGCCGGCCATGATTCGGTCATAACCGCTGGCGGCACCAAGGTGTCGATCAAAGAATACCGGCTCGCTTATGATCGCCAGCTTGCGGTCATGTCGCAACAGTTCGGCCAGCGTCTCAGCCACGAACAGGCAAAGGCGCTCGGCGTCGATAACCAGGTTCTTGCGCAGCTCGTCTCGGGCGCCGTTCTCGACGAACAGGCCCGCAAGCTTGGCCTCGGCCTCTCCAAGGACCGGCTGGCCGAACTGACGCGCGAAGATCCGGCCTTCAAGGGCCCGGGCGGCCAGTTCGACCGCAGAACCTTCGAATACATGCTGCGGCAGATTGGCATGCGGCCGGAGGACTATCTGAAGAACCGTGCCCAGGTGGCGGTTCGCCAGCAGATCGTCGAAGCGTTCTCGGATGGTCTGAAAGCCCCGGACACCTTCTTCAAGGCTGTCGCGCTGTATCGCGGCGAAGACCGCACCATCGACTATCTGACGCTGCCCAAAGCACTGGTCGAGCCGATCGAGGCGCCGTCCGACAGCGTGCTTTCCGCCTATTTCGAGGCGAACAAGAAGAAGTACGCGGCGCCCGAATACCGCAAATTCTCCTATGTCAGGCTTGAGCCGGTCGACATCATGGATACGACCGCCGTCACCGACCAACAGGTCAGCGACGATTACAACAAGAACAAGGCGCGCTACACCACGCCGGAAATGCGCACCATCGAGCAGCTTGTGTTCAAGACGCCTGATGCGGCCAAGGCCGCGCTCGATTCGCTTAAGACCGGTGTGACGTTCGACAAGCTCGTCACGGCGGAAGGCAAAACCCCGGCCGACACACTGCTCGGCACGTTGGCCAAGGACAAGATCGCCGACAAGGCCGTCGCCGATGCGGCCTTCGCGCTCAATACCAATGAAGTCAGCCAAGTCGTGCAAGGCGCCTTTGGTCCGGTGTTGCTGCGCGTCACCGAGATCAAGCCCGAGGTGGTGAAGCCGCTGGCAGAAGTGTCCGACCAGATCCGCAAGGACCTGGCGCTGGGCGAGGCAAGCCGCATCCTCCTCGACGTGCGTGACAATTACGAAGACACCCGCGCCGCCGGCGGTTCGCTTGCCGATGCCGCCGCCAAGTTGAAGCTGAAGGTCGTCACCATCGACGCCATCGACCGCAGCGGGCTGCGGCCCGACGGAAGCATCGTCAAGGACCTGCCGCAATCGCCAGAGCTGATCAAGGCCGTCTTCGATGCCGAGCCCGGTACGGAGAATGACGCTTTGACAACCGCCGACAACGGCTTTGTCTTTTATGAACTGGCTTCGGTCACGCCGGCTCGGGACCGCACGCTGGACGAGGTTCGTCAGAAAGTCGTCGCCGACTGGACGGCGGCGGAGACAACCAAGCGGTTGGCCGCCAAGGCAGATGAGCTTGAAAAGCGGCTCAAGGCCGGCACCACGCTCGACGTCATCGCGGGCGAACTGAAGTTGGAAAAGCAGACCAAGCGCGGCGTCAAGCGTGAGGCCGACGATGTCGATTTCGGCAAGGAGGGCGCCGCGGCGATGTTCGGAGTCGGCGAAGGCGGCACCGGGCTGATCCCCTCGCCTACCGGAGACGGGCAGATCCTGTACAAGGTCGCCGAAGTGTTCGAGCCTGCAGGGGCCGATGCCAGCTCGGTGCCAGACGATGCGCAGAAGTCCTTCACTTCCGGCATGTCTGACGACCTGCTCGACCAGTTGGTGGCGCAGTTGCAGACGCAGTACGACGTTCGCGTCGACCAGGCCGCAGTCGCCCAAGCCTCGACAAGATGAGCGCGCTGAAAACTTATATCGCCAAGGTCGCAACCGGAAGCGCGCTTTCCTTCGAGGAGGCGCGCGAGGCGTTCGACATCATCATGTCGGGTGACGCCACGCCCGGCCAGATCGGCGGCTTCCTGATGGCGCTGCGCGTGCGCGGCGAAACGGTGGGCGAGATTTCCGGCGCCGTCGCCACCATGCGGGCCAAAATGTTGCGCGTCGACGCACCGGACGGCGCCATCGATATCGTCGGCACGGGTGGCGACAATTCCCACAGCGTCAACATTTCGACGGCATCGGCCTTTGTCATTGCCGGGAGCGGTGTGCCGGTCGCCAAGCACGGCAATCGGGGCCTGTCGTCGCTGACAGGGGCCGCCGACGTGCTGGTTGCACTCGGCGTCAAGATCGACATATCGCCCGAGTTTATCGGCCGTTGCATCCACGAGGCGGGCGTCGGCTTCATGTTCGCGCCCGCGCACCATCCGGCGATGAAGCATGTCGGCCCGACCCGCGTCGAGCTCGGCACCCGCACCATCTTCAATCTATTGGGGCCTCTCTCCAATCCGGCCGGCGTCAAGCGGCAGATGGTCGGCGTATTCCTGCCGGAATGGATCCTGCCGGTGGCCGAGACGTTGAAAGCGCTGGGTGCGGAACATGCCTGGGTTGCCCATGGCGACGGCTATGACGAGATCACCACCACCGGCGAAACGCAGGTCGCCGAACTGATCAGCGGCGAGATACGCAGCTTCACCTTGACCCCTGAAGCGGTTGGGTTGGCGCGCCATACCAAGGATGAGTTGCGCGGTGGCGACGCGGACTACAACGCCAAGGCATTGCGCGATATGCTGGGTGGCGCTGCCGGCGCCTATCGCGACACCGTGCTGATCAATGCCGGCGCCGGACTGGTCGTGGCAGGCAAGGTGACGACGCTTGGCGACGGCATCGCGACGGCGGCGCAAGCCATCGACAGCGGCCGGGCGCTGCAAGTGCTCGACAGGCTGGTCGAGATTTCGAACGGATAGAACGTGTCTGACATTCTTCGCAAGATCGAGGCCTACAAGCGCGACGAGATCGCAGCGGCAAAGGCACGTGTGCCGTTGGCCGAGATCAAGGCGCGAGCGAAGGACGCGGACGCACCGCGCGGCTTTCTTGCCGCGCTCGAAGCGAAGCGCAAATCCGGCGCTTTTGCGCTGATCGCCGAGATCAAGAAAGCGAGCCCATCCAAGGGCCTGATCCGCGCCGATTTCGATCCGCCAGCGCTGGCGCGGGCCTATGCGAAAGGCGGCGCTGCCTGCCTTTCGGTGCTGACCGATGCGCCATCGTTCCAGGGCGCGCCGGAATTTCTCACCAAGGCGCGAGCCGCCGTCGCCCTGCCCGCGCTGCGCAAGGATTTCCTGTTCGACCCGTATCAGGTCTACGAGGCCCGCGCCTGGGGTGCGGACGCCATCCTCATCATCATGGCCAGCGTCGACGACGCCCTGGCCAGCGACCTCGAATCCACGGCGTTCGAACTTGGCATGGATGCACTGGTCGAAGTGCATGACGAGGCCGAGACGCAGCGCGCGCTAAAGCTGTCGTCGCGGCTGATCGGCATCAACAACCGCAATCTGCGCACGTTCGAGACTAGCCTCGAGACCTCAGTGCGGCTGGCGACCATGGTGCCGGCGGACCGCTTGCTGGTCAGCGAGAGCGGAATTTTCTCGCATGACGATTGCCTCAGGCTTCGAAAGAGCGACATAGGCACCTTTCTGGTCGGCGAGAGCCTGATGCGGCAACAGGACGTCGTCGCGGCGACACGCCTGCTTCTGACGGGCAAGGCGCCGGATGCATCGGCCCGAAAATCGGAATCGATTTTCGGAGAGCACGATGCATAGATTCAAAGTGATAGAGCGTACTTTGTGCGTCCGAACGGACGCACGTCGCTCTATGGCGATCTGACGATGACATCAGGCCTCACCCATCTCGGCGCGCAGGGCGAGGCCAACATGGTCGATGTCGGCGACAAGGTGGAGACGACACGCACGGCGATCGCCGAGGGCTTTGTCGCGATGCAGCCCGAGACCCTGAAGACGATTCTCGCCGGCAACGCCAAGAAGGGAGATGTGCTCGGCACCGCGCGTATCGCCGGCATCATGGCGGCGAAGAAGACACATGAACTGATCCCGCTCTGCCATCCGCTGCTTCTGACCAAAGTTTCCGTCGACATCGAGCCGGACCATGCCCTGCCCGGCCTGAAGGTCACGGCACTGGCGCGCGTCACCGGCAAGACGGGCGTCGAGATGGAAGCGCTGACCGCCGCTTCGGTGGCTTGTCTGACCATATATGACATGGCCAAGGCGGTGGACCGCGCCATGGTCATCTCCGGCATTCGGCTGGTCGAAAAGACCGGCGGCAAGTCGGGCGCGTACAAGGCAGGCGCCTGATGGCGCTGGTTCCAATCGCCGAAGCGCTCGAGCGCCTGCTCGAGGGTGCGGCACCTTTGGCCGGCGAAAAAGTTCCCCTGTTCGAGGCGGTGGATCGCGTGCTGGCGGAACCGCTTGTTGCGCTGCGTACCCAGCCGCCCTTCAACGCTTCCGCCATGGATGGCTACGCAGTCCGCGCTGTCGATGTGGCGTCGGTGCCGTCGCGACTTTCGGTGATCGGCATGGCGCCGGCCGGACGCGGCTTTGACGGCACCGTCAGCCACGCTCAGGCCGTGCGCATCTTCACGGGTGCGCCGCTGCCCGAAGGCGCCGACACCATTGTCATCCAGGAAAATGTCAGGGATCTCGGCGGCAGCGACGTCGAAGTGATCGAACCAACCGCCCAAGGGCGAAACATCCGCCGCATCGGCCTCGACTTTTCAAAAGGCGACGTGCTGCTGGAAAAAGGCCGCGTGCTGGATCCGGCGGCGCTGTCGCTGGCGGCTTCGGCAAACCATTCCCGGGTCAGCGTGGTAAAACGGCCGCTGGTCGCGATCATCGCCACCGGCGACGAATTGTTGCCGCCCGGCAGCGAACTTGGGCCGGACCAGATCATCTCATCCAATGCCTATGGCGTTGCCGCGACAGCGCAATCCGTCGGCGCCCACGCGCTCGATCTCGGCATTGCCGCCGACCGCAAGGACGCGATTGCAGCCTTGGTGAAAGAGGCGGTCAGTGCCCGCGCAGATGTCATCGTCACGCTTGGAGGCGCCTCGGTCGGCGATCACGACCTGATCCATGACGTGCTGACCGGCGAAGGCATGACGCTCGGCTTCTGGAAAATCGCCATGCGTCCCGGCAAGCCGCTGATGTTCGGCCGCCTTGGCGACATCAGGTGCATCGGCCTACCCGGCAACCCGGTGGCAAGCCTGGTCTGCTCGCAGCTGTTCCTGAAGCCGCTGCTGGCGCGGCTCGGTGGCCGCGACTATCGCCAGGACATTCGTCCGGCGCGATTAGGTGCCGCAATGCCGGCCAATGATCTGCGCCAGGACTATGTGCGGGCGGTGGTCAGGGAAGACAATGGCGCGCTGGTGGCGACGCCGTTCGGCATCCAGGATTCCTCGATGCTGAGAATGCTGGCCGACGCCAACGGGCTGATCGTGCGTGCGCCGTTTGCCCCCGCAGCCGCTGCGGGCGAGGCCTGTAGCGTGCTGATGCTGCGCTGAAGAAGCTCTGGCAAGCCTTTAATAGAGTTGTGGAAATTGTGCTCGGCTATTCCGAGATCAAGGCCTGTGTCAGCGGATGCGCCGGATCTGCAAGGCCATCGACAATGTTGTAATGATGACGGTCGGGCTCGACGACGGTGCTGGTCGCCGCGCCGAGGCCGGTCCAGATGTTGGCAAGCAGCGCGTTCTGGCGAAGAAACTCGGCGCGCTCGCTACCACCGGCCCAGCAGGTGATGCGGGCGCCGTCCATGGGTCGCAGCAGCGCCGGGCTTTCAGCCAGCGCCTCCTCTTCGTCGATTGCCAGTGCCTTGTTCATCCCGGTGCGCATGAGCGGACGCAGGTCGTGGAGGCCTGAAATCGAAACGACATGGCGTATGCGCCGCGCCACATCGGCCGCCAGAGGCGTTGATATCGTCACCATTCGGGTGGCGAGATGGCCGCCGGCCGAATGTCCGGTCAGCATCAGCGGCCCGTCGATCATTGCCGCTGCCTTGTCGATAGCCGCGCCGATTTCCCCGACTATACCGGCAATGCGTATGTCCGGGCACAGCGTGTAGGACGGCATCGCCACGGCAAAGCCGCTGCTGACCGCGCCATTGGCGAGTTGCGACCACATGTTCTTGTCGGTCTCCAGCCAGTAACCGCCGTGGAGGACCACCACCAACCCCTTGGGCGCGACATTGGGAAGGAAAAGATCGAGCCGATTGCGCGGTCCGTCACCATAGGCGATGTCGAGCCGTGCCCGGCCCTCCGCTGAGAGCGCATCACGAAATGCTTGCGCCGGCTCCGCCCACGCAGCCGGCCAGCGGTCACTGCCGGCGATGTTCGCGCCGTTGGCATAGGCATCATCCCAATCGACAATGTGACGTTCGAACATCTGCGCCTCCCCCAAAACGGCATCGCTTGTGAGCTAGCAATGGCCACCGGCACGCCATGCGTCAATGCTTCAAGGCCAAAACATTTTAGGCTTGAAACAAATTTCGACTGGTGCGATCCTGACAAGACGATCAGCCGACGAAATGGGAGGTCTGCTGTGCTGCCCTGACCCCGTAGATGCTCGTCCTTTCCCGGTGGCATAGTCGAGCTGGCACGATTGGCGGTACGAAAACCTCCCGCGAAAGACAGGAACTTCAAATCCACCACACAGGTCAGGCACATCGCGCACTGGCCAGGCAGCAGACGGGATAGCGGCGACATGCTTGGGCCTTCAGCGCATATCGACACGTTCACGCGCGATCACCTGCCGCCTCCGGAGCAATGGCCGGATTTTCTGCTCGACGGCTTTGATTATCCTGAACGTCTCAATGCCGGCGTCGAACTGACGGACAGGCTGGTCGAGAGGGGCCTCGGTGACCACACCGCGCTGATCGGCAATGGCCGCCGCCGCACCTACAAGGAACTGTCCGACTGGACGAACAGGCTAGCCCACGCGCTGGTCGAGAACTACGGCGTCAAGCCGGGCAACCGGGTGCTGGTCCGCTCCGCCAACAACCCCGCCATGGTCGCCTGCTGGCTGGCCGCCACCAAGGTCGGCGCCGTGGTCGTCAACACCATGCCGATGCTGCGCGCCGGTGAGCTTGCCAAGATCGTCGACAAGGCAGAAATCACCATCGCGTTGTGTGACACCAGGCTGATGGACGAGATGACAGCCTGCGCCAAGGACAGCGCGTTCCTCGAACAGGTCATCGGCTTCGACGGCACCGCCAACCATGATGCCGAACTCGATCGTGCCGCTCTCGACAAGCCGGTGACGTTCACCGCCGTCGACACCGGCCGCGACGATGTCGCGCTGCTCGGCTTCACCTCGGGCACGACTGGCGTGCCGAAGGCGACGATGCATTTCCACCGCGACCTCCTGATCATCGCCGATGCGTACGCACGCGAAATCCTTCGGGTGACACCGGACGATATCTTTGTCGGCTCGCCGCCGCTGGCCTTCACCTTCGGCCTTGGCGGGCTCGCCATCTTCCCGCTCCGCTTCGGTGCGGCAGCGACACTGCTGGAACAGGCGACGCCGCCCAACATGATACACATCATCGAGACCTATAAGGCGACCGTCTCCTTCACCGCGCCGACCGCCTACCGCGCCATGCTGAAGGCCATGGATGAAGGGGCCGATCTGTCATCGCTGCGTGTCGCCGTTTCGGCCGGCGAAACCTTGCCCGCTCCGGTTTTCGAAGAGTGGACGCAAAAGACCGGCAAGCCTATCCTCGACGGCATCGGCGCCACCGAGATGCTGCACATCTTCATCTCCAACCGCTTTGATGACATGAAGCCGGCGTCGACCGGCAAGCCGGTGGGCGGCTACGAGGCGCGCATCGTCGATGACGAAATGCGCGAGCTGCCGCGCGGCGCGACCGGCCGGCTGGCGGTGCGCGGACCGACCGGCTGCCGCTACATGGCCGATGACCGGCAGAAGGACTACGTCCGCGACGGCTGGAACCTCACCGGCGACACCTTCACGCAGGACGAAGACGGCTTCTTCCATTTCGCCGCGCGCTCCGACGACATGATCGTCAGCGCCGGCTATAACATTGCCGGACCCGAGGTCGAGGCAGCACTCCTGTCGCACCCGGATGTTGCCGAATGCGCGGTGATCGGCACGGAAGATGCCGAACGCGGCCAGATCGTCGAAGCGCACGTCGTGCTGGTGCAGGGCGTAGCGCCGGACGCATTGACGACCAAGCGCCTGCAGGACCACGTCAAGGCAACGATAGCGCCCTATAAATATCCGCGATCGGTGAAATTTATCGCCGCGCTGCCCAAGACCCAAACCGGCAAAATCCAGCGTTTTCGGCTGCGCACGGAGAAGATCAATTGAGCGAACCCTACGATCCGGCGTCCGAAGGCGCACAGATGTCGTTCAACGAGCGCATGTCCTACAGCGACTATCTGCACCTGGAGAAAGTGCTGGATGCCCAGACGCCGCTGTCTTCGGCGCATGACGAGATGCTGTTCATCATCCAGCACCAGACCTCCGAACTGTGGATGAAACTCGCTCTGCACGAGATTGGCGCTGCGATCCGCTCGATCCGCGCCGATCGCCTCGAGCCGAGTTTCAAGATGCTGTCGCGCGTTGCCCGCATTTTCGAACAGCTGAACAACGCCTGGGATGTGCTGCGCACGATGACGCCCAGCGAATATACCGAGTTCCGCGATGCACTCGGCCAGTCCTCGGGGTTCCAGTCCTGGCAGTATCGCGCCATCGAGTTCATGGCCGGCAACCGCAACCTCGCCATGCTCGGCCCTCACAAGCACCGGCCGGACCTCAGCGGCAAGCTGGAGGCGATCCTGGCGGAGCCGTCGCTCTACGACGAAGCGCTGCTGCTTCTGGCGCGCAACGGATTCGACATCGGCACCGATGCCAGGCGCACGGATTGGCGTGAGACGCGAACCGAGAATGAAGAGGTTCTGGTCGCCTGGCAGACCATCTACCGCGACCCGCAGCGCTACTGGATGTTCTACGAACTGGCCGAGAAGCTGGTCGACTTCGAGGACTATTTCCGCCGCTGGCGCTTCAACCACGTCACCACGGTCGAGCGCATCATCGGCCTGAAACGCGGCACCGGCGGCACGTCGGGTGCTTCGTATCTCAAGAAGATGCTCGAGGTCGTGCTGTTTCCGGAGCTGTGGGCAGTCCGTACCCGGCTTTGACACAATCGAAATGAGAACAGGCACATCGAGGGCGCGCTTGCAGCGGAAAACCTTCGCGAACAACCGAGGACTGACTGACCATGAGTGGAATTCCTGATCTCGCTGCAATCGAAGCGATGGATGCCACGGATCCGCTCCGCGCCATGCGCGATCGTTTCATTCTGCCGGAGGGGGTGATCTATCTCGACGGCAATTCGCTTGGGGCAGCGTCGCATGCCGTTTTCGGCGAGCTGCAGCAGGCGGCCACCGAGGAATGGGCCAAGGATCTCATTCGGGCCTGGAATACAGCCGGATGGTTCGAGATGCCGATCGAACTCGGCGACCAGCTCGGACGCTTGATCGGGGCCGCAGCCGGACAGACTGTTGTCTGCGACACGACGTCGATCAACATCTACAAGGTGCTACATGCCGCGATGGAGATGCGGCCCGGCCGATCGGCCATCGTCGCCGAGGCTGACAGTTTTCCCACCGACCTCTACATCGCCGAAGGCGTTGCCTCGACCCGGGATGGGGTCCTTCTGCGCCTCGCGGGCGTCGACGCGCCAACCATCGAAGAGCTGATCGACGAAAGCGTCGCGGTGGTGCTGGTCAACCACGTCAATTACAAATCGGGTGAACTGCGCGACATGGCGGCGCTGACGCGCATAGCTCATGCGGCCGGAGTGCTGATCGTCTGGGATCTATGCCACACCGCTGGCGCTCTGCCAGTCGAGCTCGATCATGCAAAAGCCGATTTCGCTGTCGGCTGCACCTACAAGTACCTCAACGGCGGTCCAGGCGCGCCGGCCTTCATCTATGCCGCGCAACGCCACCACGGCGCGATCAGCCAGCCGCTCAGCGGCTGGTGGGGGCATGCACGGCCCTTTGCCTTCGAACGAGGCTATGTTGCCGGCACCGGTATCCGCCGCTTTCTGTGCGGCACGCAGCCGGTCCTGTCGATGCGGGCGCTCAAAGGTGCGCTCGCAATCTGGAACGACGTCGACGTGGCGGCATTGCGAAAGAAAAGCGTCGCGCTGACCGAACTGTTCATCCAGCTCGTCGAAGCGAAGTGCGGCGCCTATGGCCTCACGCTGGAGAGCACCCGCGACGCGACCAGGCGCGGCAGCCAGGTGTCGTTCGTTCACGATCATGGCTATCAAATCATGCGGGCGCTGATCGAGCGCGGAGTGATCGGTGACTTCCGCGCGCCGTCAACCATCCGTTTCGGATTTACGCCGCTCTATGTCGGCTACAAGGACGTGTGGCTGGCGGTCGAGGTGCTGGAAGACATTCTGCGAACGGATGCATGGAAGGACCAGCGTTTCGCCGTCAAGGAGGCCGTGACCTGACGCAGTCGTCCCAACTGTTGTCGCATCGTTGCCTCTTGGTCGGATGATGGAGGGACGAATTTCCAGTGCACAAATCCGGTTGCCGCTGCTGGCCAACACTGGCATCAACAAATTAACCAAGGTTGGCATTTTGGCTTCGTTTCGTTCACGGCAGACGAACGCATGGAAGGCTGGAAATGCCCCGTCGCGGATCCATGGGCAGCTCATGCCAAAGCTTGGGCCAACGATGGGCGGCAGCCCATTAACCATAACAATTTCAATGCCGGAAAGCGCCTTGTGACGGCATGCCGTGATCACCCAAGCGCGCTGGCGCGCGCCAAATAATTTCAGCGGCCTTAACAGATTCATTAAACTTTAAACGGTTGCAGAACACAACTGGAACATATAGTGTTTGTTCTGGGTTTGTTTTCTGATTCTGGTTTTTAGGTACCCTGGGGGCCGCCATGCTGACACGCAAGCAACACGAACTGCTGATGTTCATTCATGAACGCCTGAAGGAAAGCGGCATTCCGCCATCCTTCGACGAGATGAAGGAGGCGCTCGACCTTGCCTCCAAATCCGGGATTCATCGTTTGATCACGGCACTGGAAGAGCGCGGCTTCATTCGCCGGCTGCCCAACCGGGCACGCGCGTTGGAAGTGCTGCGGCTGCCGGATTCGATCGCGCCCGGCCTCAACGCCGCAAAAAAATTCTCGCCAAGCGTCATCCAGGGCAGTCTTGGTCAGGCCAGCGTCGGCCAGGGCGGCCTTGGCCGGCAGATCAAGCCGACGTCTTCGCGGATGCCTTCAGCCGGCAATGACGACGACGTGGTCTCCGCCGTGTCGATCCCTGTGATGGGGCGCATCGCCGCCGGTGTGCCGATCGATGCCATCCAGCACCAGACCCATTCGATCTCGGTGCCGCCGGACATGATCATGGGAGGCGAGCACTATGCGCTGGAGGTCAAGGGCGACTCGATGATCGAGGCCGGCATCTTCGACGGCGACACCGTCATCATCCGCAACGCCGATACGGCGAGCCCTGGCGAGATCATCGTGGCGCTGGTGGATGAAGAGGAAGCGACGCTGAAGCGGTTCCGCCGCAAGGGTGCCTCGATTGCTCTCGAAGCCGCCAATCCGGCCTATGAGACGCGGATTTTCGGACCAGACCGGGTCAAGGTGCAGGGCAAGCTTGTCGGCCTGATCCGCCGTTACTGAGGCAGCTGCGGTTTAACGACGGGCTTGTCCGGTCTCTTGAAGGGCGGCAGGCCCCTCGCCTCACGCGAAAACTTACGTTGCACGTGCCAAGGCCGGTAGGGCCTACCCACCGCAAAGCTGACCGTTGCCGGCGTGGTCGCCGACTGGCGATCGAAGAAGACGGCAGCACTGCCATTGCGAGCCAGTTGCCGTTTGGTGATGACGAGAACCAGCGGGTTGTGACAAGCGTCATAGGCCGTCGCGTCGTTGATGACGATCAGGTCGGCGAAGCCGCAGGCTTTCCAGGTGTCCTTTCGGTCCTCGACATAGGCAATGATAGCTCCGGACGGATGCCTGGCGAGACAAACGCCTGATGTGCAATAGAATGGCGCTCCCGGCGGCATTTCAGCCGCATCCTCGACGTCGAATTGCCCGTCGCCTTCGTCGAACACCTCCGGCGCGATAATGCTTTCGGATGTCAGCGCACGCTTCCAGTTGTCGACGGTGAATTCGTTCGGCCTGGCCCGGCTGACCGCGAGTTCGCCGCCGCCAATCGGCAGCGCCACCAGCCTTGCATCCTCCGAGACCAGCACGTCAGGTACGCGCGTATCCGAGACGGTCAACAGGCCGGCAAGCGCGAAGGGAAGCGCTGCGAGCCGCAACCATGTGGTCGCCATCGTCGCGATGACCAAGGCAATCGTCACCAGCACGACGGATTGCTGCGAAATCAAACCGATTGCGTCGACTGGCGAACGCTCGGAAATCCATCCGGACATCGCGATCATCACCGTCAGGCCTTTGCCCATCAGATAGAGGGCCGGCCAGTCAAACCCGAATGGCATCAGCAGCGCGCTGGCGACAGCCAGGAACATCACGACTGTTACGATAGGCATGATGGCCAGGTTGGCGAATAGGCTGAGCGGCGACACACGCTGAAAATGCCAGATGGCAAACAGCGCCGTGGCGCTGCCGGCGATGATGGATGTCATGGCAAGGCCGCCTGCCGCCAGCAGGAATTTTCGCGTCAGGAAGCCGGGCAAGGATCGCTTTGGCGGCGGTGGCCTCGCTTTCCCCGCACGATGATCCGCCCAGCCGGCATAGGCGCCGACCAGCGCGGCCGTCGCGGCAAACGACATTTGAAAACTCGGGCCGACCACTTCATGCGGCGACACCATGATGACGGCGATCGCCGAGATCGCCAGATTGCGCATCGTCAGCGCAGCCCGATCAAACAGAACGGCAATCAGCATCACCGCCAGCATGATGAAACTGCGCTCGGCGGCAACGACGACGCCTGAGATGACAAGATAGGCGGCGATCGAGAACAGTGCGGCGGCCGCAGCATACTTCTTGACCGGGCGACGCGCGGAAAAATTCGGAAACAGAGCGAAGGCGCCACGCAGCAAACCCATGATGGTGCCAGCGACCAGCGCCATGTGCAGTCCGGAAATGGAGATGATGTGATAGATGCCGGTACGCCGCATCGCCTCGTTCACGTCATCGGGAATGCCGGCGCGAACGCCGACGATCAGCGCCGCGGCGATCTCGCCTTCGGCGCCACCGACGCTGCCCCTGATGTGATCGGCAATGGCTTCACGGGCTTTTTCGATCCCCGAGGAAAGCCGGGCCGCCAGCGGCATGCTATCGTCCTCGGTGACGACAAGTTTTGGATTGCCGAGAAAGAAACCGCTGCCGCCGATGCCGGCGAAATAGCTGTCGAAGGAGAAGTCGTAGCTGTCCGGCCGCACCGGCCCGGTCGGCGGCAACAGCTTGGCATATCCAGTGATTAGGGAACCGGCGGTCATGTCCGCCGGGATATTGCGTGCCGAAAGCCGCACCCGCTCCGGCGCATAGCGCAGTTTCGGCCTTGCAGTCGATGCCACGTCGATGGTCAGCCGGACGCGACCGCTCTCCATGCGTTCGAGCGAGACGACCCGGCCGGTCACTTGCGTCGAGATTTCCGAGCCCAGCATCTGCGTTCCGGCTCGCCATGTCTCGACCTTCGCGGCGAGCAGGCCGAGCGTGCACAAAAGTGCCGCCATGATGCACAGATGGGTCTTCGGCCAGGAATGCGAGACCAGCGCGCAGAGCCCGGCCAAGATGACGACTGCGACAGGCTTTGCGAAGTCCGGCTCCGCCGCCAGCGAAAAATAGCCGATCGCCCCGCTTGCCAGGCAGACCGGCACCAGCAGGAAGGCCACGCCTCGGTCGAGTTCCAGGCCCGCCGCCATGGCCAGGCTACGGCGCAGGCGCGGCGGTGATATCAGGCCAATCTGCCGGCGCACGCGCACGATCCTGCTGGCTTCGGCAGTTGGAACAGGGGCGGAGACACCGGCTTGCAAAGGCGCCTTGCCGGGTGCCGGCACGAGGGGCGATGGCTGCGGCAATGAAGCCGGCAGTGGCGCTGCAAACAGGGACCGCTCGCTGACGCCAATGACAGCGTCCTCGTCCTGATCCGAGCCCCAGCCTCGTCCAGCCATCGGGTCTGCCCCTTGCGCCCTCGACACCCTATGCTACATGAACGCCGGGCGCGCGAAAGTCCGCGCACCGCAGCCGCTTCAGATGGTTTCCGAGAGTTACATGTCCGACAAGGTCGTCACCCGTTTTGCTCCCTCGCCCACTGGCTACCTGCATATAGGCGGCGCGCGCACGGCGCTGTTCAACTGGCTGTATGCAAGGCACACCGGCGGCACGATGCTGCTGCGCATCGAAGATACCGATCGCGAACGCTCCAACGACGCGGCGACAGTTGCCATTCTCGACGGGCTTTCCTGGCTCGGCCTGACCTGGGACGGCGAGCCGGTGTCGCAGTTCGAGCGCGCGCCGCGCCACCGCGAGGTGGCCGAGGAACTCGTGCGCCTGGGCAAGGCTTATTATTGCTATGCCACGCCGGCCGAACTGGAGGCGATGCGCGAGGCCGCCAGAGCCAAGGGCCTGCCGCCCCGCTATGATGGCCGCTGGCGCGACCGTGCCCCCTCAGAGGCGCCTGCAGGCGCCAAGGGTGCCATCCGCATCAAGGCGCCGACCGAGGGCGAGACGATTGTCCATGACCGTGTCCAGGGCGAGGTACGCTTCCCCAACAAGGATCTCGACGATTTCATCATCCTGCGTTCGGACGGCAATCCGACCTACATGCATGCCGTCGTCGTCGACGATCATGACATGGGCGTCACCCATATCATCCGCGGCGACGATCATCTGACCAACGCCGCGCGCCAGACCGTGATCTACAACGCCATGGGCTGGGCTGTGCCCTCGATGTCGCATATCCCGTTGATCCACGGTGCCGATGGCGCCAAGCTGTCGAAGCGGCATGGCGCGCTCGGCGTCGAAGCCTATCGCGCCATGGGTTATCTGCCGGAGGCGTTGCTGAACTATCTGGCGCGCTTGGGCTGGAGCCACGGCGACGACGAGATCATGTCGATCGACGATATGATCTCCTGGTTCGACATCGGTGATGTCAACAAAAGTGCGGCCCGATTCGACTTCGCCAAGCTGGAGGCGATCAACGGCGCGCATATGCGCCGCATGAGCGACGACGAGCTGTTCGATATCTTCATCGCCACCCTCCCCTATCTCGAAGGCGGCCCGGCGATGGCCGCGCGCCTGAACGACAGCAACAAGGCGCAGCTGCTGGCCGCGTTGCCGGGCCTGAAGGAGCGAGCCAAGACGCTGGTCGAACTCGTCGATGGTGCTGCCTTCCTGTTTGCCACGCGGCCACTACCGATCGACGACAAGGCGGCCCTTTTGCTCAATGACGATGCCCGCAAGATCCTGCGCGGCGCTCACGAAGCTTTGAATGGGCTTACAAGTGATTGGACGGCCGCCTCGGCGGAGGCCGCGATCCGCGAGTTTGCCATGGCTGGTGGCCACAAGCTCGGCGCCGTGGCCCAACCTCTGCGCGCCGCTTTGACCGGCAAAAGCACCTCGCCGGGCGTGTTCGATGTGCTTGCCGTGCTCGGCCGCGAGGAAAGCCTGGCGCGCATAGAAGACCAAATCGATTAGCAGCAATCTGGCCCAAGAAGATTGGCATTGAAAGGCGGGTTTCGCAGTGCAACATTAGGCCTTGGCCCAATCTGGCACGCACCTCCTGAAATGCGGTGGCGAATACGCGCATTGCGGTGATCTCAACGTGTCGCTCTGCAGAATTTTGCCTTTGCCGGCATGAGGAAACAAGAAGGAGTTTGCAATGACCGACGCTGCTAAAAAACTGGACTTGGGCGGCAAGGGCCAGGAGGCCACGGCAACACTTGCATTCGCCGGCAAGACCCACGAATTCAAGGTGAGAAGCGGTTCTGTCGGGCCTGATGTCATCGACATCGCTTCGCTCTACACCACCACCGGGGCCTTCACCTACGATCCCGGCTTCACCTCGACCGCAAGCTGCGAGTCCGAAATCACCTTCATCGACGGCGACGCCGGCATACTGCTGCATCGCGGCTACCCGATCGACCAGTTGGCCGAACACGGCGACTTCCTCGAGGTCTGCTATCTCCTGCTCTACGGTGAATTGCCGACCAAGGCGCAGAAGGACGATTTCGATTACCGCGTGACGCGCCACACCATGGTGCACGAACAGATGTCGCGCTTCTTCACTGGATTCCGCCGCGACGCGCACCCGATGGCGGTGATGTGCGGCGTGGTCGGCGCGCTGTCGGCTTTCTATCACGATTCCACCGACATCTCCGACCCGTACCAGCGCATGGTGGCGTCGATGCGATTAATCGCCAAGATGCCGACGATCGCCGCGATGGCCTACAAATACCACATCGGCCAGCCCTTCATTTACCCGAAGAACGAGCTGAATTTCGCAGCCAATTTCCTGCATATGTGCTTTGCCGTGCCATGCGAGGAATACAAGATCAACCCGGTGCTGGCGCGCGCCATGGAGCGCATCTTCATCCTGCATGCCGATCACGAGCAGAATGCCTCGACCTCGACCGTTCGTCTCGCCGGCTCTTCTGGCGCCAACCCGTTCGCGTGCATCGCCGCCGGCATTGCTTGCCTGTGGGGGCCGGCCCATGGCGGCGCCAATGAAGCGGCGCTCAACATGCTGGGCGAGATCGGCCATGTCGACAATATCCCGGAGTTCATCGCCCGCGCCAAGGACAAGAACGACCCGTTCCGGCTGATGGGCTTCGGCCACCGCGTCTACAAGAACTACGATCCGCGCGCCAAGATCATGCAGAAGACGGCGCACGAGGTTCTGGGCGAACTCGGCATCAAGGACGATCCGCTGCTCGACATCGCCATGGAACTGGAGAAGATCGCGCTGACCGATCCCTATTTCATCGAGAAGAAGCTGTACCCGAACGTCGACTTCTATTCCGGCATCACGCTGAAGGCGCTGGGCTTCCCCACCACGATGTTCACCGTGCTGTTCGCGGTCGCCCGCACCGTAGGCTGGATCGCGCAGTGGAAAGAGATGATCGAGGATCCGCGCCAGAAGATCGGCCGCCCGCGCCAGCTCTACACCGGCGCGCCGGAGCGCGACTACGTGCCGATCGCCAAGCGGTGATGGGAGCGAATAGCGAATAGCCAGTAGCGAATAGGGACTTTTATATAGGGCATAGCGTTGGTTTCCCGCTAAACAACGCTAAGGGGGAACGAAGCTTGAACATCGTCATGCTGCCCGCTGTTTCGCGGACAGATTGAGAGCTTTCCGGCCGGCTGCTTTGGCTGCTCGATCCCAAAGGAAGTCGCCGGAGAAGGCAATATGCTCCCACCCGCTCGGCCGAATTCACATCCATGACCCAAACGAGCCATTCCGACAGGTAAGCTCGAATGTCTTGAATGTGGTAGAATACGATATTGGTCAACCGTCGCCGCATCAGCCATCAATGAACGCGCGGAAAATAGGGATTTGCTGAGTGCTGGTGAGGTCAGTTTCTTATCGGAACAACCAATGCTATGTTCCGCCGGGGCCAGGCCAACAATGGACCGCAAGCTTTCCGCGATTCTAGCCGCAGATGTAGTGGGCTATTCGTCTCTGATGGAGCGCGACGAGGCCGGTACATTCGAGCGCCTTCGTGCCGGACGCAAAGAGCTGTTCGAACCCGAAATCGCTCGCCACCACGGCCATATCTTCAAGCTGATGGGCGATGGGATGCTGGCCGAATTCGGCAGTGTCGTCGATGCCGTCGAATGTGCAGTGTCGCTGCAGCGCGGCCTGTCCGAGCGCAACGCCTCGCTTCCCGAGTCGGAACAGATCCTGGTGCGGATGGTATCAACCTCGGCGAGGTGATCGTTGACGGCGACGACCGGTATGGCGATGGGGTCAACATCGCGGCCAGACTTCAGCAGTTAGCGGAACCGGGCGGCATCTGCGTCTCGGGAAAAGTGGCCAAGGAGGTCGAGAGGAAGCTAGCGTTCACATTTGCGTCAATGGGCGAACAGAGGGTTAAGAACATCACCGAACCAGTTCGGGCGTATCGCGTACTGCTTGATCCAGCGGCAGCGGGCAAGACCCTCCATGCTCGCCGCCAGCCGCGCGCCTGGCGTCTTCCAGTCACGGCGGGTGTTCTCGTCCTGGCTCTCGGCCTTGCAGTAGCATGGTGGCAGCCGTGGGAGAGGCCTGCACAGCTTGCCGTTCCGACCGTCAGCGAGGCAGCCGACACCCGGGCCTCGCTAGTCGTCCTGCCCTTCGACAATCTCAGCGACGACAAGGAACAAGAATATCTCGCCAACGGCTTCACCGAGGATCTGACGACCGCACTGGCGCGTGTGCCGGGTCTTTTCGTCTTCTCCCCCAACGCGGCCTCCGCTTACAAGGACAAGGACCCAAAGCCGGCGGAGATTGCGGCGGCATTGGGCGTCCGGTACCTGCTGAAAGGCTCGATTCGCCGCGTCGGCGACGACATGCGCATCAATGCGCAGCTGATCGATGGCTCGACTTCCAGACATCTCTGGGCGGAGCGTTTCGACGGCCGGTGGGCAGACGTATTCGCGCTGCAGGACAGCGTTGTCAGCAGCATCGCGGGTGCGCTCCAGCTCCGCCTGGTGAGCGGCGCGCCGGCTACCCGGGCCGGAGGCACCAGTAATCCCGAGGCCTATGAGGCCTATCTCAAGGGGATGGACATCTACAACCGTATCAACACGCCCGAGGAGTTTGCGCAGGCTGTGAAGTATTTCCAGCAAGCCGTGCAACTCGACCCCGATTTCGGCGCGGCGTACGCCCAGCTCGCCTGGGCCTACTGGGACGCGGATGTCGGTCGGGTCGTAGTAATGGGGCTTACGACCGACGTGGCCCAGGGCAAGATCTATGAAACCCTGGAAGCGGCGGCCAGGTATCCTTCGCCGGGCTACTATCAGCTCGTCGCCGAGTTGATGGTCCGCGAGCACGACTCGGACGACGCAGTTACCGTTCTTCTGAAGTCGGTGGCGCTAGATCCCAGCGATACTTGGAATTATCTCTCGCTGGCCAATGCTCTGAATTTCAACGGCAGGCCGAAGGAAGTGCTTAGCTATCTCG
>NZ_JAMYMV010000066.1:0-33521 GCF_040318715.1 Mesorhizobium sp. M1050
ATCGCCGCGGAACGAAACGCCAAGCAGGCCGCCGCGCAGGTCGAAACGGGTACGTTCGCCCAGCATGAAGATGTGGCCGACCGATCCCGTGACCGCATAGCCCTTGGTATCATAGCTGCCGGTGGTGCCGAGCACGCCGTTCGTCACGTCGCTTCCGCCGATGAAGCCGGAGGCGGAGACCAACGCGTAGTCGACGCTTTTGCGAAACAACACGTAGCCGCCGAACATGCCAGCCTTGTTGGTACCTTCGCCTATGGCATCAAATCCCCGGAACGCGCCGAGGTTGACGTCGGTCGAGGCATAGCCGGCGAAAACGCCGATGTTCAGACCATACTCATTGTCGAACTGGAAGTGTTTGGCGGCATTGAAATCCAGGCTGACGGCGGCCGAAAAATCATTGGCATCGAAGCTCGGGCCGGGGCCGTTCAAACCACCGCCACTGATGTCGTAGCCGTCATGCTCGGTATGGGCGAACTGGCCTGAGGCGAAGACGCCGAAGCTGGACGAAACCGGCACCATTGCACCCCCGGTTGCGGGCGAGAGGTTGAGGTCAGCATCGAGCGCGTCGCGGTTTATGCCGTAGAGAGCGTCGATTGCCACCGTGACCGCGCCGGCGTTGGTGGCGCTGGTGGGCGCCGCCGCTATGCCGAAATTGGCCGGCGTGGCACGCAGGAACAAGCCACCATTCGGGCCGGCTACGACCTGATAGGTGAAAAGCGAGCCCGGCGTGCCGGGAATGCCCACGACGTCGAAGGTCCCGGCAATCGGTCCGCCGGTCGAGACGATCAGCGGGATATCGGTCGCCTGGGCGAATTGCGGCGTGCCCAGCAGATTGACGATGATGGTGTTGGCGCCGGTGGCCGAAAACGCGCTGGCAACGAGTTGATCCGCCTGCACCGTCTGCTGGTTGATGTCGAGGCCGATGCGGGCGCCGTTGAGGGTTAGGCCGCCGAGCGTCGTCAACACGTCGTCGGCGAAACCGTCCGTCATGTCGATCAGCGAATTCGTCGCGATGATCGAACCAGACATGGTGAAGTTGCCGTTGATGAACAGCGTTGAATTCGTCGCGATGATCGAACCCGGCATGGTGACGTTGCCGTTGATGAACAGCGTCGAGCCATTGCCGAGGTTGAGCTGGTTGATGCCTTGCGTGCCACCGCTGAAGCGGAGCGTGGAAGCGTCGGCCGAAAAATTGTCGAAGCCGGCAAAGTTCTGGCTCTTGCCGCCGGCCGCGAGGTCGGTGCCGGTGACGGTGCCGTTGGCGCCCGTGCCGCTGAACAGGACTCTGTCGGCAAGGTTGAGCGGATCGACCGCGCCGACATTATCAATAATCAGCGTGTTGGCGCCGAGGCCGGTGATGTTGCCGTCAATCGTGCCGCCGGAGAGATGGACGTGGTCTGCGTCGATGCCACCCTCGATTGTGCCGCCGGAAACTGAAACTTGGTCGAATCCGGCACCGCCGCTGACATTGCCGTGGATGGTGCCGCCGGAGACCGCTACGATTTCATCACCGTCGTCGCCAGTTACGTTCCCAGTGATGGCGCCGCCGCTGACGGTCACTTTATCGTCGCCCGCCCCGCCGACAACATTGCCGGCGATCGTGCCGCCAGCAACGCTGACCGCGTCCGGGCTGGCCGAAAGCAGGATGTTGCCGGTAATGACGCCCCCCTGCTGGTTGATTGTGCTGGCACCCGCGCCGGTAAGATCGATTGCGGTGCCCCCAGTGCCGGTGATTGAACCGGCGTTCGTGATCGTAGCCGAGCCTGCCGTGTTCGCGAGAATACCCGTTGCACCTGCGATTGAACCGGCATTATCCACGCCCGCTGCGCGGCCCGTGCCGGACACAAGCTCGACGCCGACCGCGGAGCCGCTTACCGTCGCGCTATCTTGCACCGTAACCGTAGTGGCCGAACCAGTGGCGGCGGAGTCGTTGCGTGCGTAAATGCCCGAGCCGCCATTTCCCGTCACCGTGCCATTGGCGGTAATAGAAAGCGCACCAGTGCCACTGTGTCGGGCGTAGATCCCGGCTTCCCCACCCCTCACGTCCGCCACTTCGATCGTAAGGTCGGTGGCGCCGCCGTATGTCACGGCATGGATGCCATCATCAGTCGTCCCAGTCACAGTGCCAGTGGTGGTGATTGCCAGTGCGCCACTGGCACGGTGTTCGGCAAAGATGCCGTACGCCCCACCGCTCACATCGATCGCCTCGATCGTCAGGCCGGTAGCGTTGTCGTCGGTCAAGGCAAAGATGCCCCCGGAATCAATCCCTCCCGTCACCGGACCGCTAGCGGTAATGGTGAGCGCGCCACTGCCGTGGTGTTCGGCGAAGATGCCGATGTCGCCGCTCACATCAGCAACGTTGATCGTGAGGCCGGTAGAGTTGACGCCCGTAAAGGCAAAAATACCACTCGCATACGTCCCCCTCACGGTGCCGACGGCGGTAATCGAAAGGACGCCAGTGCCTTCCTGGTCGGCGCCGATGCCCAGACCACCGCTCACGTCCCCGGCGGCGATCGTGAGATCGCCGCCATAGTTTCGTGCGTAGATGCCTCCAGTGAAAGCGCCGGTCCCCCCTGTCACGGTACCGGTGGCAGTAATGGAGAGGGCGCCGGTGCCGTGATGTTCAGCGGAGATGCCATAGATCCCGCCGGACACATTAGCCGCCTCAATCGTCAGATCGGTGCTGGAAATAACGTCGGACAAGGTACGGGCATAAATCCCGTCTCCCGCCGTTCCCGTTACCATACCGGTTGCAGTGATCGACAGTGCGCCTGTGCCGTAGTGTTCTGCGTGTATGCCGGATGTTCCGCCGGACACATCAGCCGCCTCGATCGTCAGATCGGTGCCCCCGGAGTTACTGGCATAGATGCCGTATCTGCTGGTCCCCGTCACCGTACCTGTTGTAGTGATCGAAAGGGCGCCGATTCCATTGTTCTGCGCGGTGATACCGTCCGATGCGCCGTTAACGCTCCCCGCTACGATTGTTAAATCCGTGCCAGGGATATCGGAGCCATATTCAGAGCCATAGTAAGTGCCATTGCGGGCGAAAATGCCCGTGCCACTAGTGCCGATGACTGCACCCGTGGCAGTGATCGACAGTGCCCCCCCGCCGTTAACGGCGCTGACGCCGGTAGCGGCGCCAATAATGGTGGAGAAATTGGAGTCGGTGAATGTGAGTCCGCCAGTGCCGGTCAGAGTGAAGGCGTTTCCACCGCCGCCCTCACTGGAGGGCCTAGTGTCGATGCTGAAGCCACCGCCATTGACCGTCGTTACCGTCAGCGGCGTGCCGGTGAGTGTCTGCGTCGTCCCCGTCGCGTTGCTGCAGGTATAAATGCCGCCGGCGCCACTGCAGTTTGCGTAGGCGCGGCGCACATAGCCGCGATAGCCACCGACGAAGGCACTCGTCGCGAGCGCGCTACCGAGCACCAATCGGTTGCGCAGACTGAGCGCCGGCCTATCCGTATTTCCCAGTTTCGTCGCCTGGCTCATGATGGCCCCCGCTGCGTGTCAGCCTTTGGTCATTGGGTGGCCGGGGCTGGCACGACAGCCGCGGCAACTGAATCGTTCGATCGCAATTGCGGCAGCGCTCCACCCGGCGCATGGTTGATGACGGTCGCCGCGTCGGCTGAGCCCGGGCTTACCGCCATAGGGCAGGCCAAGCCGGGGATCACGGCAAGATCGTAGAGTTCAGCCACCTGGCCGTCGATGCGGAACCAGTCGACGCAGTTTCCCTTTTCCAGGTCGATGACCTGGATGCCGCACCACGGCTCTGAATCAGCCGTGGCGAGGCGAGCGTCGAGCGCCAGCCCCTCGAAGCGCTTGTAGCGCGGCTTGGAAAGACCCACGAAAGCGTAGCGGCCGTAAAAAGCCAGCCCGCGCAGGAAACCCGGGCAGAACGCGACTGGCTCGAAGCGGCCCATGCCGCCGTCCTTCGGCAGTTCCACGGTGCCGAACTCGCCGGTACCGGAGTTGAGCAGCCACAGTGCGCCGCGATGGAGGCGGGGCGAATGCGGCATCGAGAGCCCTTCGCACACGATCGTGCTGGTCTTGACATCGATCACGACGCCACCGTCGGCGCGCCGGTCGCGCCAGCCGTCGATTGTGTCGGAACGGCTGACAGCCGTGACGTAGGCGGGTCCGCCCTCGTGCATCGCCAGGCCGTTCAGGTGGCAGCGGTCTTCGTCCACCAGCGCCGAGACGAAAGGCGGCCGCCACACTTCCTCGAAGCTGTAGCGGTCTGATAGGGCAGCAAGGCAGTTGAAGCGCGTGTTGACGAATATGGGTTGGCCGGCCGCCCCTATGCCGACGTCATGCGCGTCGAGTTCCCCGGTGATGTGCACGGTGCGCGGCACGTAGCAGGCGTCAAAGATCCCATTGGCACGCTGGTGCGGTTCCAGCGCGTTGACGAAGCGCACGAGATGTAACCCCGCCGCGACCACGAGCGTTCCATCTGACGCGTGACTGAGTCCCATTGGCCGCAGAATCGGCGTCTGGTGGACGTTGAGCCCGCCAGTCTCCGGGTTGCGGCCGATGAGATAGAGCAGGCCGGATTGGTAAGAGGTAACCGCGAGCGCAACATCCAGCGCCTTCAACCGCGCCACCAGCCCGGCCGACATCGAATAAGTGAGATCGGGCGAGGCTTCGACCGGTTCGCTCTCTTCCGGAATGGGCTCGCCCGCAGCTTCGCCGCTTGCGCGCGCAGCCATGGTGTCGATCTCCACAAATCAACTAATTAGGAATGTATGGTCTAAGCTAACTAGAAATTTAGGAACGTATGACATCCAGCTAATGTATGATCTCAGCTTGACCCACAGGCAATCCTTAAATGGACTGGCAGAGATCATGACGGCGACGAACTTTGGCCTCTGTTGCTGTTTGGCAACGCCAAGACGGGAAGTTTACCGCTACGGCCAAACGCCTGCGGCACCCTACGTCCGCTACCAGCACGCGATCGACACGCTGGAACAACAGCTCGGTCTTTCGCTGTTCGATCGCGCAGCAGTCTCGGTGCGTCAGCCGGCCTTGCGGATATCTGTGACGATGGCTTCGGCTTCTTTCACGCCACTGCCGTAATGGACCAGAACCTGCGCGCCCATTCTGGCCGGTATTCGCGACGATAGGTCCAGGCGTCGTCCAGACCTCGTGAGGCGGACATCGGCACCTGTCGGCACGCAAAACCCACCGATTTGCACGCCATTCTAGGCCATAGCCTTACGTGATACCGATGGTTCTTTATATCCAGCGCTCCACGGTTTGATAAACTCAACCTACTTGGAAACGAGGACGAAGGGGCAGACAAGCGCAGCGACGTGGAGCAGTGCAGAAACCGCCGAGACTACGCTATTGCCGCCGCCTCCCCTTACTCCAACTCATTTGTTAAAACAGCATATAACCAGTTGAATCGCTGTTGTCTCCAGAGTCGTGCAGACTGCGACATCAAGACCATCAAGAAGTTACTATCTTAAAACGAAAGTCGCCACGAAAATATTGGAAAATTTCGTCAACTATTGGGTTCAATCCGACGATTTGCCTACTCCCCGACATCATCATGTTGCCTATTTGGGCCGAGATGAAGCGGCAGGCATGGGGCTTCCGTGCCTTCAAATCGTGAAGCCGGCTGGCATACCTGCCTAGAAAACCGAAACATCGTCATCGGCATTCCTACTCGAAGGAATAGGTGAAGCCCTCCCTGGAGGCACCGACGGTTACCTTTGTCATCTTTTCACCCTCGAGCGACCGGTTCAGCACCCCGCGGCTCAATTCCGGCAGAAGCGTATTGGTCAGGATAGCATCGATCATCCGTCCGCCGGATTCGATCTCGGTGCAGCGGGCCTTGACCAAGTCCATGACACCATCGCCGATCACCAGTTCCGCGTCGTTGGTTGCACGCAGCCGGCGAGCGATCTTGGCAAACTGGTGACGGGTGATCGCTTCGATCATCGAATCCGAGAGCGGATAGTAAGGAATGGTCACCACCCGGCCGAGAAAAGCTGCGGGGAAGACCTTCAGCAGCGGGCTGCGCAGCGCGGTGTCCAGATCGTCGAGCCCTGCCCGCAACGTACCATTTCTGGTCCGATCCATGATCACTTCGGAACCGACGTTCGAGGTGAGCAGGATCAGTGTGTTCTTGAAATCGATACGCCGGCCTTCGCTGTCGTCCATCATGCCCTTGTCGAAAACCTGGAAAAAGATCTCGTGCACGTCCGGATGCGCCTTCTCGACCTCGTCGAGCAGGATCACCGAATAAGGCTTGCGGCGGACGGCCTCGGTCAGGATGCCGCCCTTCCCGTAGCCGACATAACCAGGCGGCGCCCCCTTCAAGGTAGAGACCGTATGCGCCTCCTGGAACTCGGACATGTTGATCGAGATGAGGTTCTGCTCGCCCCCGTAGAGTGTTTCGGCCAACGCCAATGCGGTTTCGGTCTTGCCGACGCCCGACGGACCGCAGAGCAGGAACACGCCCACAGGTTTTTCCGGCGCGCCGAGCCCAGCGCGGCTGGTCTGCACACGCTTGGCGATCATCTCCATGGCGTGATCCTGGCCGACCACGCGTTCGGAAAGGGTAGCGGCGAGGCGCAACGCCTTTTCGGTCTGGCTTGACAGCATCCGCCCGGTCGGGATTCCCGTCCAATCCTGAACGACCGCGGCCACGGCGTTGCGGTCGACCGACGGCAGGATCAACGGCGTTTCGCCTTGCGCCTCGGCCAGTTCGGCCGTCAGTTCGCGCAGCCGGACGAGATCGGCGGGCGGATCGGGCGGAAGGGCATTGGCCGTCGGTGCTATCTCCATGTCCGCTTTGGATTCGAGCGGTTCGGTGTTGGGCGTTTCGGTCTTGGGCAGCCCGGTCTCAATCGCGTTCGCGGCATCGGTATGGGTCTGCGGCGTCTCCACCGCATCGAGCGGCACACCTTCGCCGCGCAGCCTGGCGCGCAATTCCAGAATTTCGGCGACAAGCGCCTTTTCACGATCCCAACGTTGCTGCGCGGCGGCCAGCGTGACCTCGGTCTCGGCAAGCCCGGTGTCGACCCGAGCCTGACGCTCGGTTACCTCGATGCCGATCGCAGCCTCGCGGCCGATGATGCCGCGCTCGACCTCCAGCGCCTGTCGGCGACGCATAATGTCTTCGACCTCTGCCGGCGTGGCGTGCTGCGATATGGCGACACGGGCGCAAGCGGTGTCGAGAAGGCTTACCGCCTTGTCGGGCAGTTGCCGTGCCGGGATGTAGCGATGCGACAGGCCGACCGCCGCCTCGATCGCCTCATCCAGTATCTGTACCTTGTGGTGCTGCTCAAGAACGCCGGCCACGCCGCGCAACATGAGAACGGCCACCGCCTCCGACGGTTCATCGATCTTTACCACCTGGAAACGGCGGGTCAGCGCCGGGTCTTTCTCGATGTGCAGCTTGTATTCGGCCCAGGTCGTTGCGGCGATGGTGCGCAACTCGCCCCGCGCCAGCGCCGGCTTCAGGAGATTGGCCGCGTCGCCGGTTCCAGCGGCGCCACCAGCGCCGATCAAGGTGTGGGCCTCATCGATGAACAGGATGACCGGCGTTTCAGACGATTGAACCTCATCGATGACAGCCTTGAGGCGTTTTTCGAACTCACCCTTTACGCTTGCACCCGCCTGCATCAATCCGACATCGAGTATGCGTACACTGACGTTCTGCAGGCTGGGCGGCACGTCGCCCTCGGCGATACGCAAGGCAAAACCCTCGACGACTGCGGTCTTGCCGACCCCGGCCTCGCCGGTGAGGATTGGATTGTTTTGCCGGCGTCGCATCAAGATATCGACGATCTGCCTGATCTCCGGATCGCGGCCGACGACCGGATCGATCTTGCCGTTGCGAGCGCGCTGGGTCAGGTCGGTGGCGTACTTCGCCAGCGCCGAATCTCCGCCCGGAAGCCGTTTCGGCGCCTCTGCGGCGGAAACCGTAGTCGTGCCGCCCGCTTCGAGCGAACCTTCCGTGATATCGTCGAACCGTGCGATGACGGCGGCGGCGTCGATCCGGTCAAACTCGCCGCTGATCTTCGACAGCAGGCCTTCCAGCACCGGCGTCTTCAGGCAGGCAAGCAGAACATGGGCGCTGCGGACTTCCTCGACCCCGAACTCAAGCGTTGCCAGGTTCCAGGCTTCTTGGATGGCATGGAAGATATGGTCGGAAAATTCCTCGATCGACGTTGCGCCGTAAGGCAGCTTGTCGACGGCGCGGGTCATATCGGCCGTGAGCCGGCTCGCATCCACTCCCGCATCGGCGATGATCATTTGAACATCCGACCGGTTCGTTAGCACCAGTTGCTCGATAAAGTGGACGAGTTCTACGTAAGGATTGCCGCGCAGTTTGGCGGTGTCGGCTGCGGCCTTAAAGGCACGCACGCCGACAGAATCGAGCTTGCCGACCAGTTCCTTGCGTTTGAAGGTCTGCGATGACCGGCGCGGCTCCATCGAACTTGCTCCTGCAATCTGCCAGTCCGTAACCTGCCACATAAGCCGTCACTTGACAAAGCGCGTGATGGACGGCGCCTCAATGCCCGGTCAGCCGAATTCTTTGTTTGAGCGAGGTCTCGCACCAAAGGCCGCAAACAACCATGGAATGCGCACGTCTATGCGAAGCATTTGCCATACAGGTACGGCAAGTCGCACCATGGATTGGGCATTCGTTTAGCTTCTGTAATTTTTGAGCAGTTGTTGAATTGTCGTAATGTGCGGCGGTGTGATAACGTGGCGTCAACTACGGTCTCGAGGGCCGACGCTGGGGGATTGTGTGATTAATATCGCACTCTGGCTTACTCCGCTTGACGGTGAAAATCCGTCAGGGGTGGATTTGCGCAACGACCCGGCTTTTCATGAACTGGAGCGTTTGACAGAACAGCAGAAAAAGGTCGAGTTCCAAGGCAGCAAAAACACGGAAATCGCCGTTCCGGTCGACTGGCCCGCCGTCCTCACCATGGCCGAAGAGCTGCGCTCACACGGCCGAGATCTGCGCCTTCTCGTCATTGTCACGCGTGCGTTGGCCAACGAGCACCAGCTGGCCGGGCTGGCTGACGGCCTAACCCTAATCGCGCAAACCTTCGATCAGCATTGGGCGACCATGCACCCCGCACTGCGTTCAGGCGCCACACCGCGGGACGCTGCCCTACGCCGCATCAATGCGCTTACTGACCTTCAGAATGGCCAGGATGGTCTGCTCAAAGATTTGCGGAAGATGACATTCTTTGCTCCGCGCGCCATTGGGCCGATCCTGGGCGAGGATCTGGAGAAGGGTTCGCTCGACGAGCGGGTCATGCTTCAGGAGGCTGCTTCGGGTTTAAACACGGCAGAAAAGGCGAAACTGGCAAGCGAGCACGGGCAGTTGTTGAACCGGGTGCGCAGCGCGTGCGCGGCTCAGATCGATCAGGCTGGGGCGGAAATGACTGCGCTCATCGCCGATGGACGCGCCGCGATCGCCGCCCTCGATGCCGTCGAAGCCGCCCTCAATGCTCGTCTCGAAGGCAGCGGTGGCGCTACCGTTCCAGACTTGAAACGGTTTCTGCAACGTTTGCAGACGACGCTCGAACGAAATTCGACTGCCGGCCCCGTGGCTAATGGCGTGGCCAAGCCACCGACGCTGGCAGAACCTGCAACGCCTGCTCGAAACGGTCATGGAGCCGATGCGATGGCAAGTATGGCAAGCTACGCGGAGCCGAGCACGGGGCTTCCCGACCGGATTTCCTCGCGCGACGACGTGGTGAAATGCCTCGACCTCGTCGTCGCCTTCTACGACCGCACCGAACCGTCGAGCCCGATTCCGCACCTGGCTCGGCGCGTACGCCGGATGGTGCATATGGATTTCGTTGAACTGATGGAAGATCTCGCCCCGTCTGGGCTGAAGGAATTCAGGCTGCTTGCCGGCGTTCCCGATGCCAAGAAGACGGCTCAGAAGGATGAAAGGTAACAACACATGCCAGCCGAAAGCAAAGCGAAGGTCATCGAACGAAACCGCGCGCCGCGAGTGCAGATCGCCTACGATGTGGAAACCTACGGCAGCCCGACGACGATCGAACTGCCGTTTGTCATGGGCGTGATGGCCGACCTTGCCGGTGCTTCGCAAACCAAGGAAGCGTCAAAGTCGGTGCTGGACCGCTCCTTTGTCGAGACCGACGCAAACCGCTTCCCAAAATTCATGGAGGCGCTCGGGCCCCGCGTCAAAGCCCGGGTGAAGAATACCCTGCCACAGGCCGAAGGCCAGGAGCGCGACGAAGAACTGGCGCTCGATCTCACCTTCAGCAAGATGGGTGATTTCGCCCCGGACAAGATCGCCGAGCAGGTTCCGCAACTGGCCGAGATCCTCAAGATGCGTCGTCAGCTTGAGGAATTGCTGGGCTTCATGGATGGCCGCGTCGATGCCGAAAAACGCATCGCGCAGCTTCTGAACAACGAACCGCTGCTTGGCAAGATCGCCAACCAGGCACTGTCGGATGACGACAAGGTTGGGGAATAAATCATGGCCGAACAGCAAAAGACCGCCGCAGTCGCCGCCGAGGCCGAGGCCATAGACCTTGGAGAATTCAGCGGACTCCTCGAGAAGGATTTCAAGGTCAAGAAGGACGACAGCGAGAAGCTGCAGCAACTCGTGCGCAATCTCGCGCTCGCGGCGCAGTCCCGTTCCGACACCACGACCATCTCGTCCAATGCGATCAAGTCGATCAAATCGCTGATCGCCGGCATCGACAAGATGCTGACGACCCAGGTCAACGAGATCCTGCACGCGCCGGAAGTGCGTGAAATGGAAGGCACATGGCGTGGCCTCTGGTATCTTGTCAACAACACCGAGACGGATCAGAAGCTGAAGATCCGGGTGATGAACATTTCCAAGGAACAGCTGGCCGATACGCTTGAAGACTATGAAGGCCAGATGTGGGATCAGAGCCCGATCTTCAAGAAAGTCTATACAGACGAGTATTCGATGCTGGGCGGCGAGCCGATCGGCTGCGTGATTGGCGCCTATGAGTTTTCCAACCACCCGCGCGACGTCGGCCTGCTGCGCAACATCTCGGGCATCTGCGCTTCGGCGCACACGCCATTTATCGCGGCCGCTTCGCCGCGCCTGTTCCGCATGGACAGCTGGCAGGAATTGCCGAACCCGCAAGACCTGCAGCAGATCGTCTCCAATCCGGCCTATGCCTCGTGGCAGTCGTTGCGCGAGAGTGAGGACGCTCGCTACATCGGCCTGACCATGCCCCGCGTCCTGGCGCGGCTGCCCTACGGCACCGATACCGTTCCGGTGAAGGGCTTCACCTTCGAGGAAGAGGTGCAGGGCGACCACAACAAATATGTCTGGATGAACGCCGCCTTCCCGATGGGCGTCAACATCAACCGCAGCCACAAGCTGTTTGGCTGGGGCACGCAGATCCGCGGCGTCGAGAATGGCGGCACGGTGCTCAACCTGCCGGTGCACAGCTTCCCGACCGATGATGGCTCGATCGCGATGAAATGTCCGACGGAAGTCGCCATCGACGACCGGCGCGAGGCGGAACTGGCCAAGCTTGGCCTGATGCCCATCCTGCACCGGAAGAATACCGATCTCGCGGCCTTCATCGGGGCCCACTCGCTGCAGGACGACGAGACACGAGCGGGGCGGCTGGTCGATCCCGATGCGCAGTCCAACGAGCGGCTGAGCGCCAACCTGCCCTACCTATTCCCGGTCTCGCGCTTTGCGCACTACCTCAAGGCCATCGCGCGCGACAAGGTCGGCTCGTTCAAGGAGCGCTCCGACATGCAGATCTGGTTGACCGAGTGGATCAACCGATACGTGCTGGCCAACCCGGCCTTTGCCGACGACAAGGCGCGCGCCAAGCGCCCGCTTGCCGCCGCCGAGGTTCAGGTGGACAGCGTGGAGGGGCGGCCGGGCTACTACAATGCCCGCTTCTATTTGCGCCCGCATTACCAGTTGGAGGGCATCAACGCCTCGCTCCGACTGGTGTCGGAACTACCGTCCGTTAAGACTTGATTTGCAGCAACAACATCCTGGTTTTTGAAAGCGGTGGAGAAACACAATGCCCACGACTACAAAAATTGATGGCTTTCTGAAGGTTCCCGATATCAAAGGCCCCAGCACCCGCGACGGGCACGAAGATGAGATCGAAATTCATGGCGTCGACTACAAGATGGTCGCCCCCTATGATCCGAATTCGATCTCGCGCCGTGGCCGCGTGAACATGGGCATGATCAAGTTCACTAAACACTACGACAAATCCTCGCCCTACCTGAAAAAGGCGTTGTTCGACAACAAGGCCCTTGATGAAGTGGTGTTTTCGGCGCGCCGGACCATCGATGGCGAAAGTAAGGATTATCTGGTCATCACACTGAATGACGCCTTCGTCATGGAGTACGACATGTCGCAGGCCGAGGATGAGGAAGACCTGATCCAGGAAGAAGTCAGCTTCGCCTACAAGAAGATCAAGTTCGTCTATGACGGCAACGATGAAGCCGAAATGGATGTCTATGTCGGCAAGTGAGGTTCGGCAGCCCGGCGCGGGCAAGCGGCAGACCACCGGTAGCTTGCGGGCAAAAAGCGAAGCCGTCCAGCCATCGCTTTGGGATCGCCTCGTCAATGACCTGCCGGGTCTGACCTCGGAAATAGAGGGGCTGCGCCATTTCCTGCTCGACGAGCTTGGCGCGGACCGCCTCGACACACTCGTTGCCGGCAGCACGCGGGCCATCGACGCCGATACGGAACTGACACCGGATCAGAAACGCCGTCTGCATCGATTGGCCTTTCAGACCCAGCACCGCGTCGAGATCGAAAGCCGTGGCGTGGTGGTATCGGCCCGAGTGCTCAGGGAAGCGGTACGACGTGACATCGAGGCGCTCTTCAACACGGAGCGCTTCGAGGCCACACCGCTTCTTTCCGATCTGGAAAATGAACAGGTTTCGGACAATCCCCCTTCGCTTGCCGATTTTCCGGAGGTCCGCCGAAGCGTGGTCAATTATGGCGTGCCTTCCTTCTCGGGCCGCTCGTCCCGCGACTTCGATCGCGACGTGCTGGCGCGTGAGATCCGCACCGTGCTCGCCACCTTCGAGCCTCGCCTGAAGGAAAGCGCAACAAAGGTTACGGTCACGCTCGGCGACAAAACCGTTGGCCTGAAGATCGAGATAGACGCCGTGCTGATCATGACGCCGACGCCCGAACGCATGCGCCTGCGCACCACGATCAATCTCGATAACGGCTTGGCGCGGACCGAAATTAGGGACGCCTGAGATGGATCGAGTCTTCGTCGAATATTACGAGGAGGAACTGACCCATATCCGTGGCCTCGCAGCGGAATTCGCCGACATGCATCCAGCAGTGGCGCGCAACCTTTCCCTCGACACGGTCCCGTGTCCGGACCCATATGTCGAGCGGCTGCTGGACGGCGTCGCCTTCCTCGCCGCGCGCACCCGGCTGAAGGTCGACGCCGAGCGCTCGCGATTTTCACGCAGTGTGCTCGATGTTCTCTATCCGGATCTGGTCACGCCGGCGCCGGCAACGGCGATGGTGGTGTTGAGACCCGGCCAGCAGGTCCAGACCATGCTCGCCGGCCACGTCGTCAAGCGCAACACGCGGCTGGTTTCCAGCCTGCAGTCCGGCCTGTCGACACGCTGCACTTTCTCTACCGCGCAAGAAATGACCCTGTGGCCGATAGGGATTACTTCGGTCAGCTATTTTCAGGATCGCAGTGCGATGGCGATGGCCGGCATAGGGCCGATCGGCGGCGTCGGCGGCGAGGCGGCGCTCCGCATCACGCTGGCCCGGACCGGAAAAGGCAAGCTCGACGAACTGGCGCTCGACCGACTCGACCTCTATTTTGCCGGGCGCACCAAGGCGCCGCTGCTGTTCGACGCGATCTTCGGCGCCTGCACGGCTGCCGGCGCACGACCCGAAGGCAAGACCAACCCGTTGTCGGCCTTGCCGGTACCCGCAATGGTCGGCATCAGCGACGACGAAGCCTTGATGCCGCGCACGCGCCCGACATTCGAAGGGTACCGCCTGCTGCGCGAATACTTCATGATGCCCGAACGCTTTCACTATGCGCGGCTTTCGGGGCTGCAGCCCATCGTGCGCAAATGCGCGGCCGGGCTTGAGATCATCTTCCTGTTCAGACGCGCGGCGCCTGAGTTGGCCGATCTGACGCCGGCGGACTTCGAACTTTTCGCCACGCCGATCATCAATCTGTTCGAACGCGAGTGCAACGTCGTCGAAGTCGATGCGCGCAAGACGCGGCAGGTGTTGCATGCGGACCGGACGCGGGCGCGTGACTTCGAAATCTATCGGGTCAACCGCGTCGAGGACGCCGACAGTGAAGGCAACGACGCCGAAATCCCCGAACTCTTCAGCCTGGGTCAGAACCGCGGTAGTGGCTGGGTCTATTCAATCGAGCGGCGCCCACGCCGGGCGACGGAAGAGGAGCGCCGCGACGGCCTGACCCGCACGTCCTACACCGGGGATGACGTTTTCCTGGCCGTATCCCGGCCGCTCGCAAGCCCGACGACCCGGCCGCTGAAGCGTCTCGACGTCATGGCCCTTTGCACCAATCGTGATCTGCCGATCCTCGATGACAATCCGACCTTGACGCTAGAGGCCGGCGACCCGGTCGAAACTGTAAGGCTTCTTGGCGCGCTGCGTCCGCCGCAGCCAGCTATCCCCGCGGCACTGCCGGCTGGGGCCGACGGTGAATCGCGGGCCGACGATCTCGCCTGGCGGCTGGTGGCGCAGCTCGCGCTCAACTTTCTCAGTCTTGCCAAGGAAGGCCGCGGCATCGACCCCCTGCATGCGCTGCTCGACCTCTATGCCGATCGCGGCGATCCGAGCCTTGCCCGCAATGTGCATTCGATCGTGCGTATCGACTCGCAGCCGGTCATCGAACGTCTGCAAATCGATGGGCCGATGTGCTTCGGACGCGGTACCGAAGTGACGTTGCATGTTGATCAATCGGTCCTGGCCGGCCAAAGCACCTTGCTGCTTTCGGCCTTGCTGGCGCGGCTGTTTGCCCGTCACGCCGGGATAAACGGCTTCGTGCGAACCCGCACGCGGCTGCTGCAGAAGCAGGAGGATGTGCTATGGCCGATGACGCCCGGCAATCGCTACCTGATCTAGACAAGCCCGACCCGAACCGGGCCGAAGTTTTATCCGAGACGTTCGACTTTTTCGAACTGCTGCGCCGTCTCGAACAACGGAGCGGTCTGTTCGGCCATTCCGGCCGCCCTGACCGTGAGCCGGCACGGCTTGGCCAGCATGTTCGCCTCGCCTTTTCCGCACGGGATCTGGTTCAGTTCCGCGAAGCCAGCGACAGGGCGCCGGCCCGGGTCACGGTGGCAAATCTCGGTCTGTTGGGACCCGAGGGTCCAATGCCGCTGCATCTGACGCGCTGGGTGCTCGACCGCCTGTCGCAACGCTGGTTCGCCGGCGCCGATGCGCAGCTGACCAGCGACACAACGTTCGTGGACTTCGTCAACATTCTGCAGCACCGTATGATCGCCCTCTACTATCGGGCGTGGGCGGATGCGCATCCGGCCGTACAGGTCGAACGCGCGGTCGGCGGGCGCATTCGCGCCATGCTTGAAGCCATGGCCGGGATCGGACTTCCCGGCACCCAGGACCCCGATCTCGATACGGTGAAACTTCGCCAGGCGGCTTCGCTCGCCAATCAGGTCGACGGCCCGGAACGGCTGACGCTGTTCCTGGCGGAAGCGTTCAAGGTGCCGGTACAGATCAAGGAATTCATCGCCGCCTGGGTAACAGTACCAACCGGGCTCCAGACCCGTCTTGCAAAGGCCTTTGCGGGGCTCGGCAAGGGGGCGACGATCGGCCCGCGCGTTTTCAGCCGCCAAAGCAGGATTGAACTGCGTGTCGGCCCGTTGGGGTACGAGGAGTTCAAGGCGTTCCTGCCTGGCGGCCAGCGGCTCAAACTGTTCAAGCAGGCGGTTCGCGACATGGTCGGGGAATCGCTCGACGTCGACCTGCGCATCGTGCTTGCGCGTGAAGCCGTGCCGCCGCCCCGTGTCGGATCAGTTCAGCTCGGGCGGACCGCCTGGCTTGCGCGACCCGCTGAAAGGGGCGATGCTGACGACATGCGGCTGCGGACAATCGTCGGATGGCGGCCGGAAATGGCGGGGGTCGCGGCATGAGTCTGCTGCTGACGCTGGAAAAAGGGCCACGCACCCAGGCGGTACAGCAGACCCGGCTGGACGAGGGCGAGCTGGTGATCGGCCGCAGCGCGGACGCGGGCTGGCAGATCAACGATCCCGACATGTTCGTTTCGCGAGCGCATTGCAAGATCTCTGGCGGGCGAGATGGATATTTTGTCACCGACACGTCGAGCAGCGGATTGTTCATAAACGACTCCGACAGCCCGCTTGGTGCCGGTAAGTCGACGCGCCTTCAAAGCGGCATGCGGATGAGACTTGGCGACTACATCGTCCATGTCGACCTGCAAACGCCAGCCACTCAAGCACCCGCAGCCGGCCAGCCGGTTCCTGAACGCGCGCCGCCGGCGTCCCGGGCGCCGGTGAGCATCGGCCGCGATGACTTCTTTTCCGCCAAGGTCGAGGAAGAGCCGCGACGGCCACGTCCGGCCGATCTGCCGAACCCGTTCGAGCAGCCGGTTCCGGGCGCATTCGAACGTGCCAACTCCGACCAGCGCAACTCGCCCGGTTTCGATGACCCGTTCAGCCTCGATCCGGTTTCAACGCCCGTGTCGAAAAATCCCGCCCCTTATCGCGAACCGGGCGGCGCGACGAGCCAGGTGGACCCATTCAGCCTCGACCCGGTGCCGTCCCCCAGCCGCGGAGCCGAAGCCACTCCTGGAAAGCCGTCCCATTTCAATGATGATTTTGGTTTCGGACCAGCCGCGGCGCCCAGTTCGGCGAACGGCGCCAGTTCGACCGGACAGCGCGAGCGCATCGCCAAACCATCCCAATCCGCCAATCCCTGGGATTTGCCGGTGCAGCCGGCGGATGCCCCTCCTCCACCACGTGTGGGCGCTGCTCCCAAAGCCGCCCGCCCGCCAGCAGCGGCGCAGCCGGAGGAGATGGCGCTTCGCGCCGCGTTCCTGCACGGCATGGGTGTCGAGGAAGCCGAGTTTCCCGGACGCGACAGCATCGCGGAAATGGAGAAGTTTGGTCGCGAATACCGGCTGATGATGCAAGGCCTGATGCAGCTTCTGCGCAAGCGGGCTGAGGAAAAGGGAAACGCGCGCGTCGCCCAGACCATGGTCGGGCCCTCCGAAGTCAATCCGCTCAAGTTCCTGCCGACGGTCGATGACGCCATCGTGACGCTCATCGCTGATCGCAGCCCCGGATTTCTCGCCGGCGAAGCGGCAATCGCCGATGCGGTTCGCGATCTTGCGCAACATCACGTGCGCGCCTGGCGAGGCATACAGGCCGCCTTGCGGCGGATGATCGACCGTTTTGACCCGGCAGCGATCGAGGAAGAGCTGAAATCGAATTCCGCGATCGGCACCCTGCTCTCGGGTGGGCGGAGCGCCAAGCTGTGGGAGCTTTACCAGAAACGCCATCGCGAAATCGCTGAGAGCGCGGAAAAAAGCTTCCTTGGTGAAATCGGCGCTGATTTTCGAGATGCATATGAGGAGGAGTGAGACATGATCGATCGACGGGAATTTGTCGTTGCCCTGGGCGCGACAGGGCTGCTTGCGGCTTGCCAGAGTGGTCCGCCAAAACCATCGGTGATCACTGTCAACCTGACCGGCGGCGCCGGCATGAACCCGGGGCCAGGTGGCGGCGACCGGCCGGTGACGGTTCTCGTGATGCGGCTGAAAAGCACCGGCAAATTCAATTCCGCCGACTATTTCGCGCTGCAGGGGGATGCTGGCACGGCGCTGGCAGGCGATCTCATCGGATCCGATCAGATTTCCGTCGGGCCGGGAAAATCCGCGTCCAAAACCATCACTGTCGAGCCGGACGCGACGGCGCTGGGCTTCGTTGCACTGATCCGCGAGCCTGGCGGCAGGAATTGGCGGACAACCAAGTCGGTATCGCCTGGATCAAAATTCACGATCAATGTCACGCTTGGCAGCGGCGGCATTTCCGCCTAGCGGCCAGGGCAAGGGGAGCTCAATGCAGAGAGTAGCGGCATGAGCGATGCAAACAGGGTGCTATGGTCCGAAGGGCTTTTCCTGCGGACCCAGCATTTCCAGCAGCAGGATCGCTTCTTCGAGGCGACGGTGCGCGGCGCGTTGCAGGCCGGGCAATTGCATACGTTCGGCTTTCAACAGCTGACGCTTGACCAGGCATCGCTGGAGGCCGGCCAGATTTCGATTCTATCCGCACGGGGCATCTTTCCGGATGGGACACCTTTTTCCATTCCAGATATGATGGACGCGCCGCGACCGCTGCCGGTCACCCCGGACACGGGCGCCGGACCGGTGCTGATCGCCTTGCCGCTGGAGCCTCCGGGCGGTGTCGGCTTCGATCCGGCGCACGCCGCCGCCTCGGGAGCGCGATATCATGGACGGATCGTTTCGGTGCGTGACGCCGTCCAGGGCGGATCAGATCCTGAAGAAATCGAAATCGCCCGTCCGCAATCGCTGCTGCTGGCGCCCGGCAAGTCGGTGGGTGGCTATACAGCCTTGCCGATAGCCGACCTCAAGGGGGTTCGAGCTGATGGCGGCGTCTCACTAGACGAGACCTTCCTGCCACCAACATTGGTTACCGGCGCGGTCGCCTGGTATCGGCAATTGCTTCTGGAGGTCGTGACAGGCCTCGATCAGATCGCCGAGGCGCATGGCAAGATGGTCATGGGTGGGCCTGGGCGCAGCGTCGAAGATCTGCTGATGCTCAATCTCGCCAATGCGGCGCGTCCGCGGCTGGCCCACATGCTGGCGCAGGATGTCTTCCATCCAGCCGAGCTTTACCTGGAGCTTGCCGGCCTCGCCGGTTCGATGGCGACCTATGGCTCGAGCGCGCGGCGGCTGGGCGAGTTGCCCGCCTACGACCACATGGCCCCGGGGCCCGCATACATGGCTCTGGCGGATGCGCTGCGCTCGCTCATCCTCAGCCTGCGTTACATCGAGCCGAAATCGCGTGCACTGCCGGTCATGCGGCATTCGACCAATGTCTGGAAAATCCGCATCGACAATCCGAAGCTGCTGGTGGCCAGCCGGATCGTCATCCGGGTTGGTTCGGAGCTGTCGGAGGACGCGCTGCGCAAGATATTCGTCAATCAGGCGACTGTCGGCTCGGCCGACCAGTTCGAGGGCCTGTGGAAATCGCGTTTGCCCGGCATTCCGCTGAAGCCGCTTCATTCCCAACCGCGCGAGATTCCTTACGATGGCGATCGGTTATGCCTTGAGTTGGACCAGAAAAGTGAGCACTGGGCGTCGCTGCTCGATGCCCCCGGCTTCGTCATCGGCGTTTCGGGCGTGTTGCCAAGCGAGCCGCAGGTGGACTGCTATTCGGTGAACAGGTGAGATCATGAGCCGCGATGATCCTTTCGGACTGTCGGAGGATCGCGAACGCACTCGCATTCGATTGACCGGCGCGCCGATGCCGCGGCCGATGGCGCCACTCTTGCCAGGCGCGGTGGTAAAGCGCTCCCGCACCCATCCGAACGCACTCGTCAACGCATTCGCGGCCTTGCTCGAATTCGCTCCCGAGCTTGAAAGCGCGCTGGCGCCGGACAATCCGGAAGCTTTGCGCACCCGATTGCTCGAAGAACTGGTTCGGGCGCGCGATACGGCTATGTCGGCGGGATCTTCGATGGAGCGCGCCGACCAGGCGGCCTGGGTGGTGGCGGCGTTGCTCGACGATCTGGCCCTGAACACGCCATGGGGCGGTGCCAGCGCTTGGCCGCGGCAGCCGCTTGTGGTCATGCTGCGCGGCGATGTCGACGCCGGCACGCAGTTCTTCACGCGTCTCGACGAACTTGAGCGCCATCCCAACCGCGATCGCGAATTGCTGGAGCTGCAGTATGACTGCATGGCGCTCGGCTTCCGCGGCAAATACCGTGTGCCCGGCCGGTCAGGCGACCGCTCGCTCAATGCCGTTCGCGTGGCGGCGGCACGCTTCCTGCGCGATGCCGACGCCGAAGGCGCTCCACTGTCGCCAAACTGGAAAGGCGTGATCGCATCCGACGAGCCGCAGCGCTTCATTGTTCCGATCTGGGTCATGGCGCTCGGCGCGGCGGTTGTCGCCACGGCAATCCATGTCGGGCTCTCGATGGGACTGAGCAGCCAGGCGGTCGAGCTGTCCGCGCTTGTGCGCGCCTTGCCCCCGCCTGCACGCGGCGACATCAGCCGCACGTCGCCAAAGGTGGACGCCCCACCTCCGGAGAAAGTGGATTTTGCGCTCTTGCCGGAATTTCAGGCCGGGGCGCCGGCCGACCTCAGATCCGCCCTCAGCGGCACCGAAAGCGTTTCGCTGGCCAAGCTGATCATCCAGGGCTCCAACCCCGAACTGTTCCAGTCGTCGAGGCCACAACTGACCGAAGGCTTCGAACCGCTGATCGGGTCACTTGCCAAGGTGATCCTCGCCAATCAGGAGCTTATCGGAAACATCACCGTGGTCGGTCACACAGACAGCGTTCCGCTGCAAAAGACCAATCCGCTGTCGACCAACCAGCGACTGTCCGAGGCTCGCGCCCAGACGATTGCCGATATGCTGGTCCAGAACGGAGTGCCACGGGACCGCGTCCATTCCGAGGGCCGCGCGGCAACCGATCCAGTCGCCACCGACAGCACGCGCGAGGGGCGGGCCTTGAACCGCCGCGTCGAGGTGCTCGTCGAAAAGAGGTTGTGAGATGTTCATCCTGCGCTTCCTCTGGGCGGTCCTGACATCGCGCTGGCTGTGGACGCTGATCGGCCTCACTCTGCTTTCCCTGGTCATCTGGGTGTTCGGTCCGATCGTCAGGGTCGGTCCCTACGAACCGTTCGCCTCTGATAACGTGCGCATCGTCATCATCGCGCTGCTGGTCATCTTCTGGCTGATCTGGCTGATCGTTGCCCAGCGCCGGGCGATCCGCGCCAACCGCATGTTCGTCGCCGAGATTGCCGCGCCAGTGGTGGAAAAGCCGCTCAGCCCCGGCGAAGAGAATGTCGCGGCCGTCGGTGCCAAATTCGCCGAGGTGATGGCCGAACTGAAGCGCCGCAAACTGGGCGGACGAAAGTTTCTGCGCGAAATGCCGTGGTATGTGATCGTCGGGCCGCCGGCCACCGGCAAGACCACGGCGTTGCGGCAGTCTGGACTGAACTTTCCGATCGACCTCACCGACGACCTGCAGGGGGTCGGCGGCACGCGCAACTGCGACTGGTTCTTTTCCGAGAACGCCGTTCTGATCGACACCGCCGGCCGCTATGTCCAGCAGGAGAGCCAGCCCGATGTCGACGCGGCGGAATGGCTGGGCTTCCTCGATCTTTTGAAGAAGCACCGGGGTCGCCGCGCGCTCAACGGTGTGATCGTCGCGCTTTCGATCGACGTGCTTTCGGAGGGTGACGAAGCCATCAAGGCACACGGCCGCAAGATCCGCCGCCGGTTGGCCGAGCTCAACGACCGCCTCGAAATCCGCCTTCCAGTCTATCTGATGCTGACCAAGGCCGATCTGATCAAGGGTTTCGAACCGTTCTTCGGCGGTCTGTCCACCGCCGCGCGCGAGCAGGTATGGGGAACGACTTTCCCGCTGGATGCGCGCGTGGACGCCAAGACAGTCGAACGGGAGATTTCGACGCTGGCGACGCAACTCGAGCGGCGGCTTGTGCCACGCCTGGAGGACGAAGAGAAACTCGCCGCCCGTGCCGAGATTTTCCGTTTCCCGGCTCAACTCGCGAGTCTGTCCGAACCGATCCAGGTGCTGATCGAGGCGATGTTCGGTGAAAGCCGGTATGAAGAGGCTGCCTGGCTGCGCGGGCTCTATCTGACGTCGGCAACGCAGGAAGGAGCGCCGATCGACCGGCTGACCGCGGCGCTGTCTTCTTCCTTCGGCCTTCCGCCACGCCGGGCCCTGCCCGCGTCAAGGGTCGAGAAACGCAGCTTCTTCCTGAAGAACCTGCTCACCGAGGTCATCTTCAAGGAAGCGGGCCTGGGTACATTCGATCCGCTGGCGCAACGGCGCCGCGCCTGGATCTGGCGGGGTGCGGCGGCTGGATGTGCGGCAGCGGGGCTCTTGGCCAGTGCGGTGTTCACCTGGTCCTATTACGACAACCGCAATGCGATCTCTGCCCAGGCAGGCCAGTTCGAAGCGCTGCAGATGCCGCTGACCTCGGCTGCCGCAACGCAGGCATCGGTGGAGCAGCCGGCCATGGACACTGCGCTCAATGCGATGGACGCAGTCGCGAATGCCCGAACAGCCCCGCCCGGCGCCGCCCAGGACCTTCTGGGGCCATCGGCCTCGGCAGAAATGGTGCGGGCACAGACCGACACGTATGACCATGCCCTGCGAAATGTTCTCGAGCCACGCATGGTCGCCCTGCTCGAGGCCACCATGTGGCGGCAGATCCGCGATCCGGATTTCATGCTCGGCGCTCTCAAGACCTATCGCATGATGACGGGTCTGTCGCAGATGGATCCTGATTTCGCCCAGAACTGGTGGGTGAACAGCTTGCCCGAATTCGCGGCCGCGGCACCATTTCCGACCGCCGATGCCGAAGAGCATCAGCTTGCCGCCATCCGCCGCATGACGGTCGACGAGAGCTATGTCGCGCCCGACCAGGCCCTGGTTGCCGAAGCGCTGAAAACGGTGTGCACGATTTCGTTGCCGGCGCGTGCCTACAAGCAGTTGCTGGCGGATCCGGCAGTGGCGGAGCTCAAGGAATGGATACCGGCGAATTTTGCCGGCCCCAATGGCGGCAAAGTGTTTGCGCGGCGTTCCGCCAAGACACTTCGCGTCGGCATTTCCGGAGCCTTCACTTTTGCCGGCTTCCACGACGTCATTCTCGACCGCATCGACGATGTCGCCGCTCAGGCGGCGCTCGATCGCGCGGTTTTCGCCGGCGGTTGCTCGGAAAATTCCGAAACCTCGGTCTCGGCGCTGTCCGAGGATGTTCTCAAGCTCTACTATGACGACTACGTCGCGCAGTGGGACAGCTTCCTGCGCGACATGAGGCTGGCGCCGTTGACCGATCTCAATGTCGCCAGTGAAAATCTGAAGGATCTCTCCAGCGCCGATTCAGCCCTGAAGCGGCTGCTGACCGCGGTCGTTCAGGAGACCGAGTTGACGCGCTCCGATGAGGCGCCGGCCGACGACAAGACGGCAGCCAAGGGCGCTTCCAAACTGCTCGGCAAGCTTGGCAAGCTCGGCAAGCTGGCGACAAGCGGTGCGAAACTGCTTCCCCGCGCCGGGTCAGCCGGCGAGGTCGACCTGACCGGCAATCTGGTGGCCGAACATTTCAAGCCGCTCAAGAGCACTATTGCCGAAGTCGACGGCCAGCCGCCGGCACTCGATGCCGCCGTTGTCGCGCTGACCGCGCTGTCGAATGTTCTGCAGACGGTCACTGCGAACCCCAATCCGCAGGACGCCATCAAGAAGCAAGGCGGCCTTGCCGAATTGACGGGTGCGGTTGCCAGGCAAGCGCAGATCCTGCCCGATCCTATCAACGCCTGGTTGGGCGGCATTGCCGGTGACACCAGCAATTTGACCCAGAAGGCGGTCACTTCGGAGCTAAACGCCATCTGGCGGGCCGACATACTGCCTTTCTGCCAGGCTGCGCTGAACGACCGCTATCCCTTCAGCGCCGACAGCGCGGTGGACGTCAATGTGCGGGATTTCGCCAGGCTGTTCGGACCGGCCGGGCTGATCGACGGTTTCATCAACGACCACCTGATCAATTATGTCGACATGACCAGCCAACCATGGAAATGGCGCGCCGATTTCGGCCTCGATGCTTCGGCGCTGGCGGCGTTCGAGCAGGCCAGGCACATCCGCGACGATCTGTTTCCCGGTGGGACCGGACCGGTGATGAGCTTCACGCTCGAACCGAAGGACCTATCTCCAAACGTGACGCGCGTCACGCTCAATCTCGATGGCCAGAGCCTCGTCTATTACAACAACGCAACACGGCCGCAACCAATGACATGGCCCGGCAAAGACGGAACCGGGGTCATCTCGCTCGCCTTCCAGCCGATCGACGGATCGCCCGAAATCCTCCTCAACGAGACCGGCAGCTGGGCCTGGCTGAGGATGCTGCGTAGCGGCCGTTTCGCAGGCACTTCGCTGACTGATGTCTACAGCCTACGCCTGGGCACGAAGGGAATGTGGGCCGATTTCGAGCTCAAGGCGGCAAGCGTCGAAAACCCCTACAACCTGCAAATGTTCAAGAAATTCTCATGTCCACCGCAGATATGATCCTGCCCGGCTTCTACGGAAAAATGCCCGCTACCGGCGATTTCGCGACGCGGCGGCTGCCGGGCGACTTTGTGCGCCTCTGGGACCGCTGGCTGGCGCAGCACATCGTTCCGCTGATCGGGTCAGAATTTTGGCCAAGCACAACCGCGCTGCGCTTCTTGGCTGGCCCGGCTACCTTCGGCGCATCAGCAGGCATCGTTTTGCAGAGTGCCGACAGAGTTGGCAGACAATTCCCTTTAACCGTCGTTGCGCAGCTTGCTCAAGCTCCCCTTCGGCTGGCCGATGCCGAGGCGTGGTTTTCCAACATCGAAGAGGCGGCCATCGCCGCCCAACATGGCCAGCTAACGCCAGACGAACTGGATGCCGCGCTGGCCGAACTGCCCGTGCCGACTGTCGAGCCAGGCGAAGAGATCATCAGCGGCATGGTGATGTGGACAGCCCGTTCGGACCTTTTCGACATCGATCCGCAATCGCCGCAAGCGACGCTGGAACAGATTTTTGCAGCCAGTTGGGAGACCAGTTGATGCAGATATTGCCAAGACAATTGAAGGCCCGCTGTTTCGCCACCGCGTAAGGATGCGTAAGTTCAAATGTGGATACTGTCCAACCAGACGCCATTTGCCGCCCAGGAAAGCTGGACGCGTGACGAGCGCGGACATGAGGTCTGGCTGATCGCGATCAAGGCGTCGTTCGAGATCGATCCCGACGCCAAACAGCGGCTGTTGAAGGAGCAGACGCCGGTCAATCTGGCGCCCGTCTATGGCGCGGATCCGAACGAGCTTCTCGACGACACGGACCTCAATCTGGAGAAGAAGCACACCGACATCCTGGTCGAAGGGCACGTCTATGCGCCCGGTGGGCGCCCGAGCATCGAGAGTGCCGCGCGCATAAAGGTCGGTGACGTGGACAAGGCCGTCAATGTGGTGGGTGACCGCGTGTTCATGCCCGGCGCGGTGTCGGTGCGGATGAGCCGGGCGGAACCATTCACGAAAATGCCTATCAGCTGGCGCCGGACCTACGGCGGCACGGATATGGAAGCATCGACGCCGAACTGGGACCAGCGTAATCCGGTCGGCACTGGATTTGCAGTCGACCCGCAGCGGCTGGTCAGCAAAACCGGACCGAACTTTGAGTATCCCGACGCCCCCTATCGCGACCACAGAAGCGGCAAGCCGGCCGGCTTCGGTCCGGTGGCGCGGCACTGGCAGCCGCGCATGAAGTATGCCGGCACCTATGGCGAGGAGTGGGAAAAAACGCGCGATCCACTTCTGCCCCGCGATTTCAGCCGCATGTATTACCAGTGCGCGCCGGAGGACCAGCAGACCAGGACGCCGCTCATCGGCTATGAAGATGTGCGGCTCGGCAATTTCACCGCGGATGGCTTCCTGCAGTTTCTGCTACCGCGTATCACCTTCGATATGACCACCGAGTTCTACAACCGACCGGATCGCAAAAACGGCGAAGCCGTCATTCACACGCTGCGTATCAAGCCCGATCTCAGGCAGTTCTCGATTACGTGGATGTCGACCCTGCCAGTGCCTTTCGACGAGGAGCGGCTGAAGATGACCACCGTCGAGGTCAGAGCGCGCACGGGCGTTTCCCCGGCCATTACCGCGACGGGTGTGTGGCTGACGGAAGATGTCGAATGATGGCAAGGAGCGGCACCATCGTCGTTGTCGGCGTAGGGGCACGCACCCCGCTCGGCTTCGATGCGGCATCCAGTGCGGCGGCGGTGCGCGCCGGCATCTCGGCCATTCAGGACCATCCCTACATGATCGATCGTTTCGGCGAGCGGATGAAGGTTACGCGTGACGCCGGCGTCGATACGAGCCTTGTCGGTGCCGCACGCGCGGTCGAGATCGCGGTTCCCTCCGCGTTGGACGCCCTGCGGCCGTTGCTCAGATCGACGCAGCCGGCCTCGGTTGCGCTCACCCTCTCCACGGGCGAGCCTCGCCCGGGCCAGCCGGAGGGCTTCGCGGCGGAGGTCAACGCCAAGCTGCGAAAGCAACTGGCCGAGCATATCGTCCTTGAGGGTGGCGGATCGACGGCCGGCGGCCATGCGGGCGGGCTGCTTGCCATCTATCATGCCTGCAAATTGCTGCGGGACGGGAGGGCGAAATTCTGCCTGGCTGGCGGCGTCGACACCTATCTGGAGCCGGAAACACTGGAGTGGCTAGACGAAAACGAACAGCTGCACTCCGAGAACAACATTTACGGGTTTTGCCCTGGAGAGGCGGCTGGGTTCTGCCTGCTTTGCACGATCGGCACGGCAAGAGCCTATGGGCTGCAGCCGCTGCTTGAGATTGTCGCCACATCGACGGCTAGCGAGGAAAGCAGGATCAAGACCGAAACAGTCGTGCTTGGCGAAGGGCTTAGCGCGGCGTTCCGTTTCTTGTTCGAGGAGGCGCCGATCGATCCGGTCGACAGGATAATCTGCGACATGAACGGCGAACGCTATCGTGGCAATGAGTACGGGTTCGCCGTGCTGCGCAATTCCGGACGTTTCAAAGATGCGGCCGATTTCGAAACGCCGGCCGATTGCTGGGGCGATGTCGGTGCCGCTTCGGGACCATTATTCGTCAGTCTTGTCACGGAGGCCGAGGCGCGAGGATATCAGAAAGGGCCGCTGTCTGTGCTCTGGGCGAGTTCCGAGAACGGCGCCCGGGCGGCAGTGCTGCTCGGCGGACCGAAAAGGTCGAGCTGATGCCCAGCCATATCGTCGTCAACGGGCTGGGGCTGACCTACAAGGGAACGATCGGACTTTCCATCGCGACCATTCCAGACGTCTGTAAAACGCCGAGCCCAGGCGGCCCGATCCCGCTGCCCTACCCGAACATCGCCAACCAGGGGACGCTGAAAGACGGCACGACGACGGTTGTCGCCAAAGGCGGCAAGATGATTGCGATCAAGGGATCGCAATACGGCATGAGCTCGGGCGACGAGCCGGGCACGGTGGGCGGCGTCAAATCCAACGTATTCAAGAAGGCTACCGACTGGATCACCTATTCCTTCGACGTGAAGATGGACGGGAAGAATGCCTGCCGCCACACGGATAAGAAGTTTCACAACGATAAGAACACAGTGGACCTGGCCGGCAATGTCGACCCGATGTTCGCGGTCGGCAACGCCGGCCTTAAACCCCTGAAAATCCAGTGCAAGAATGCCCCGAAGGGCAAGAAGAAGTACACCACCTGTGAGAAGGAAGAGATTTGCGCCAAGTGTAAGGCGATCAATGACGAGTGCGTAAGGACACGCAACAATATCTTCAAGCGTACAACGACGGGCGTAAGAAGAAGAACTGAAAAACAGCGAAGCACGGCGAGGGCGGACTCGCTTAGCGTCATTGCAAAGCTCAGAGACGACATCAAAGCTGGTAACGCTGACCCGGTGGCGCATGATGGGCTTTCGCCGAAATGCAAAAAGGAGCTCATGGCCAAGATTAACAATGACTTGGAGGGTGTCGACATCGATCACGCGGTCGATCTACAGATCGGCGGCTGTCCGGTGTCGAGCGCCAATCTGAGAGTGATGTCGAATGGCCCGAACCGATTCATGGGCTCAAAACTGAGGAAAATGAAAGGCACGCATACGGGTGTGAAGCCGGATTGCTGTGCTGGAGGGAAATAGAACCTATGAGCGAGAACATCGTCGCCTTGGCGGATCGTCTCTTTGAACTCATGCGTGAGAACTACTTGCTGAGATTTGACGAGGAATACCCTGGAGAACGCGGCGAACCGGCCAGCGATGAGCAAATTGCAAAGACGGAGCGGATTCTGGGGCATGGATTGCCCCCGGACTATCGGGCCTTTCTGTCCACATACAATGGATGGTCAAGGATTGAAGGAACGGGAAAGATCCTGTCCACGGAGGACCACGGCACTCCCTGGGAAGCGAAAATCATCGAAAGTTGGACGAGCATATGGGAATCGGATGACGCCGATCCATTTGAATCGCCTCATCTGTTGGTCGTGGCTGGCGATGGCCTTCCCTATTTCATGGTTCTCGTTCCGAACAAGAAGAAGGGTGGAAATCCCGTCTTCGTTGAATACGAGGACATGACTATCAATGCGCGGTTCAAGACATTTGAAGAGTATCTGAAGTATAGAATTGAAGTGATTGAGTTGTCGATCGACGAACAGCGCAGTGGCAAAGAGGAGGATTGAGCAATCGTTCATCTTCCGCCTCTCTTGCAGAAACCCGTTTACCTCGATGGCGATGAGCCGGCGATTTGCAAGGTCTTGCTCGACCTGACTGTCTACCTGACAGGCCCCAGCGTCGCGGAACTCGATCATCTTGTAGCGGTGTTTCTCTCCCTTGCGCCGAAGGGATCAGTGCGTATGTACAAGCTCGCCGAACTCGCGGACTGGAGGAGCACGGATCAACCGGAAACGACAGCCAGCGTAAAGGTCGCGCTGGCGGAAAGTCGCTGGCTTCCCTACCTGGAGCCGGCGCGCAAGCGCATACGCGAAGGGCGCGGGTTCGAACTTAGGCTTTGGGACGGGCGCGGAATCGACGATCCCGCCGGAAGCTACAGTCTCTCCCTGTATGGAGTGCATTTCCGCGATCGTGGGGTTATGAGCTGCGCGCGCTTTCTGTTCCCCGTCGGCTTCGACGTCGCGAGGATAGTTGAGGCTTCACGCGATATTGCTGCCTGGGTTCGATTCAAGTCAGGCCACGGCGGGCTGACGTTCGCATACAACCCGACATACAAGGCGGTTGCGTTTGAAGGTATCTATTATCAGTCCCGGAGGTTCTGGGGCATCGATGTCGAAGATCTCGAGGCGACGTTGGCGGCACGCTCGCCCGGACTAAAGACGGTCAGCTGGATTACAATGCTCGGGAGCGCACTCGACTTGCAAACCGAACTGTCGCAGCGGCTGAAGGAATACTCCTTAAAGAGCCGTGTCGAGCTTACCGATCATCCTTATGGGTCCGTCATAGTAATCGGATCGCAGCCTGTTGTTGGAGACGTCAATCGGCCGGGCAGCATTCCGGAAGAATATTTCCAGACTTCCCGCATCCTTGAGCCGGCCTTCATTCAGGATCATCCGGATTTTTACACCGACTTTTTTACTTACCCCAACACGATGAACTGGATCAGGCGTTTCATCGATCCTGCCAACTGGCGCTGATATCCGGGTCAAACCGGCCTTAGCTTGGCCTCCCACGCCTTCACCTTGTCCGGGAACGGCACACGCGCAACATCATCTCCAAAATGCTCTTCGAAAGCCGGCCCGACATGGCTTGGGTCGTTCGTGAACAAGTCCGCTTCGCGCGCCTCTGGGAGAAGCTCTAAAAGCGCGGCACCAGCCGCCACCGAAAGCGCCGGGGTACGCATCTGCCGGATCAACCAATGCAGGACGGTCCGGTCGCCGAGCATGCCTGATCCGCGCACGGCGACGGCGGCGGTTACGGGGTTCTTCAGCAGGCCGCCCATCCAGGCGCGGACGTCCTGCTCCGATCCGGCCTTGACGACCGCGCGGAGCGCGGCCAGCGCGTCGGGTCCGCCGCCGGCAGCTACCTTCCGGAGTTCAGGGCTGGCGATATCGCCCGCGCCGAGTTCCGTCAGCGACCAAGCCGCCCAGAAACGCGGGGGCTCCTCCTGATCGGAGAGCGCGTTCCGCAACTCGTGAGCCAGATCGGCGCGCTTCAATTTGCCGGCGAGGCGCAGGCTGACGGCGCGCACGCGCACATCCGGATCAAGGACAAGTCGCGCCAGCATCTGCTTCGGGTCGACGCCATGCGCGAGACAAGCCGATACGCCGAGAAATCGCTTGAAGGCATCCGGCACCCCGATCCAGTCCCGCACTAGTGGGGCGATGGTTTCAGGCTTGTGCCACGCTAACGCACCCACCAATCCGCGAGCGTCATCCTTGCTTTGACGACCAAATTCGACCACCTCGGCCACGCGGCGGCCGTCGTTCTGCTCGATCGCCATCCAACCGTAGAGGAACAATTCGCCCTTTTCTGGGAAGTCCTCATACGCCGCCATTACAAACGGCCAAGCGACCGGTCCAGCGATACGCAGACCATCCAGGTTAGCTTCCAAGCGCCGGTCGACGCCGGCGACCACATGAAGATCCGGCGGATCATCTTCCATCAGCGTGTCGCGCTGCGCCCAGAAGAACGCGGCCTGCTCGGCGTGCTGTCTGACGACATCCGGTACTATTTGCCGCTCCGGCGCGCCTTCCGATTTGGGCTTTCCGGTTGCTGCCAACATCAGTTGAGATCGATCGAACCGCCGCGAATGCGGTTGGCGGCGCTCGCCTGACTGGTAACGTAGGTGCCACGAATGGTGATGCGACCGTCTTTTTCCATGAGAATCGTCGCCTTGCCGCAGCGTAGTTCGATGCGCTCCTCGCCGATGATTTGAATGCGCTCGCCGTCGCGCACGACTTGCGGCGCAGCCGTCTTGTGTGCCGGCTCGACGACGCGGCCGACGATAAGCGGCTTGGCGGGATCGCCCTCCTGAAAGAGCAAAGCCACCTCTGAGCCCACCATATTGGACGTCAGTTCGGTTAGGCTACGCGCAGGCAGGGCTGTCTCTTCGGGGTTGCCGGGGAATACCACCAGCGGCAACGCGGCGTCATCGAAACCGAGAAAGATACCGATCACCACACCGTCAATGCGTTCGCGAACGTCACTCATCACTGCCCCTTAATTCTCCGCAATCTTCGAGCCCTTCATCGTTATGTCGCTCGACGCCTTGATGCTGATCTTGCCTGACCCCTTGACCGAAATGTCCTTGCCCTCGATCGCGATCGTGCCGTCTTTCTTCATCATGATCTTGGCCGAGCCCGTTGTGATGAGGATTTCGTCACCGGCATCGATGACCAGCTTCTTGCCGATTTTGATCGTGCCATTGCCGGTGACCGAAATGGCACTGTCTTTGCCGACGGAAAGCGAATGCGCGCCGGCCACGGATGTCGAATCGTCCTGGCCCACCGAAGCGGTGCGTCCGCCGCCGACCGTCGAGCCTTGATCCTTCGCGATGCTCTCGGTGTGGCCGCCGCCTATGGATACGCTCTGGTCGGAAGCGATCTGCCAGCTGTCGCTCGCTCCTACGCTGTGGTCCTGCGCCGCCCCAACCGTCACAGACCGCGTCGCGCCAATCGTGTTTGTCTGTGGGCCACCCACGCTTCGGGTCTCCGATGCTCCGACTGAATCGACACGCGCTGCGCCAACGCTCACCGTCTGGGCGATCGCCACAGTCTGGGTATGATTGGCGCCAATCGTTTCAGTCGAATTCGAACCGATGCTGATCGTCTCGTTCGACCCCACCGTCAGCGAGCGATTGGCGCCCACCGTCTCGGTATCGTTGTTGCCGATATTCGTCGTCTTGTCGACGCCGACCTGCACCGTCTTGTTGTTGCCGACGTCCTCGTCCAGGTTGTGGCCGACGGAGTGCTTGGCGTCGTGGTCGATGCGGTCAGACTGGTCGTGCTGGACCAGCTTGGTGCGATCATGCTTGATCAGAAGGTTGTGGTCCTTCTGCGCCTGGAAGTTGACCAGTTCGGAGCCGGCCTTGTCCTCGAACATCAGCTCGTTGTAGCCGCCACCGCCTTTGGAGGAGTCCGACTTCCAGCCCGATTGGGTGGCGCTGCCCGGCAGGCCGTAGGGTGGCATCTGCGAGGCGTTGTAGACCCGACCGGTGATGATCGGCAGGTCCGGGTCGCCTTCGATGAAGTCGACGATCACCTCCTGGCCGATGCGCGGTATCTGAATGAACCCCCAGCCACTGCCGGCCCAGGTCTGCGAGACCCGCACGAAGCAAGAGCTGTTCTGGTCCTTCTTGCCCAGACGGTCCCAATGAAACTGGACCTTCACCCGGGCGTATTTGTCGGTGAATATTTCCTCGCCGGATGGGCCGACCACCGTCGCCGTCTGGGGGCCTCGCATGATCGGCCGTGGCGTGATCCGCGGTGGACGATAGGGCAAGGCGGTCGGTGCCACGCCGAGGATCACTTTGAAGTTCTCGCTGTCGACGTCGGCATGGGCTCTGTAGCCCGGGTCGAACAGCCTGTATTCGGCGCTGACCACCAGATATTCCTGGTTCTGGTCTTCGCGTGGAAAGCTGTCCAGCTTGAACGTGCAGCCAGAATAGAGGCCTCGCACGGTGCCGACAGCGGCGATGCGCTGGTGCACGGCCTGGATTTCCTCGCGCCGGATCGCGGCCAGGCTGTCGCCCCGGCCCATTTCGAGATGCGCGCCGGGCTGGCGGTAGTTCTCTCCGGCGGCCAGCTTGTGACTGAACGGCTGGGCCGACTTGGCCATCAGGTCGGCGCCCGGCTTCTTGAAGTCATAATCGGTGTGGACATAGGCGCCTGGGCGCACTGAACTGCCCGGTATCCACTCGGTGATGTATTCGACATCGCGCCGAGAACCTTGACCTTCAAAGTTATAGAGCACGTTCTCATAGCCGGGCGCAGGCTTCAGCTTGCTCATCGCATCGGCCAGGACAAGCGTGTGCTTGCCCTCGTCATGCTCGAAGAAATACAGGATGCCTTCATGCTCGAGCAGCCGCTGTACGAAATCCAGATCGGTCTCGTCGTACTGGACGCAGTATTCGCGCGGGGGATAGGACCCCTGCAGGCGCAGATCGAATTCCGCCGTGCTGTATCTCTTGAAGACGTCCTTGACGATGTCGACGACGCTCTTGTTCTGGAAAATACGGCAATCCGTAGTGTTGCCGAGAAACCAGAGCCACGGCCTGATCACTGCCTCATAATACGCCAGATGGTCCTCGAGCCGGGTGAGCTGGAACTCGGACACGAGACCGCTGAACCAGCGTTTCGGATCGGATTCACCTTCGATCGATAACGGGCCACCTAGCATCTTCAGCGGATCGATATCGGTGTCCGTGCTGACGAACCCGACCGTATAAGCAAAACAACGGCTGATCTCATCGCGCCCGACAAGATGCGTGAACGTCAACAGCTCGGAGCCAACCGGTGTCTGCACCACCGTGGCACGTTCATTCGGCATGGGTCGTGCCCCTCCTGGACGCGGCCGCCAACGTGATGGATTTGAAGTTCCCGCTATATTAACAGCATCACGTTCAGGAACTTTTTAAATCCGCCAAGCCAGGCCGTGGTGAGCCTACCACATGTTTCCCCGCCGGCCAAAGAGTGTCCGCGCTCAGTACATATGAGACGGCTGGGTCATCCGGTCTCGGCAGATTTTGAGATACTCGCTTGGAGTGAGGCCGTCGAGT
>NZ_JAMYMV010000067.1:0-32960 GCF_040318715.1 Mesorhizobium sp. M1050
CTCTGTCGCCGTCGGGCGCTGGCGCCGGCGCGGGCCCGCGGCCGAGCGACCGCCGACCGGCGCCCGCGCCGGGCCCCCCCCCCCCCGCCGGCAGGCAGATGAGGTGCAGCGCGAACCTGTCGAGGCATGGCGCCGCCCCTCATCCGGCCCTATCGGGCCACCTTCTCCCCGTGAACGGGGAGAAGGAAGAAAAGGCGCTTACTTCTTGTTCTTCGCCAGCCAGTCCTGCTGTTCCTTGGTCAGGAAGGCAGCCCATTGGTCGGCGACGTCCTTGGCAGTCTTCTGGCCAAGAAGCACTTCCTGGAAGTTCTTGATCGCCACCTGGTCGACGAAGTTGCCGAGATTCTCCAGATGCGTCGGCGGCGTCACCATTTCATATTTGGAGCTGTCGCTCAGTTCCGTGAACCAACCCTTGAACTGCTCGGTCTTGAAATGGGGATCCTGGTCAGCGCCGTTGTGGATCGGGACGACCCCGACTTCCTTGGCCCATTCCAGATTGTCCTTCGGCGACAAAAGCGTCGCCATCAGCTTCCAGGCGTCGTCCTTGTGCTGCGAGTTGGCAAACATCGCCCAGCCGGCATAGCCGAGCGTCGGATAGGACTTGCCGCTCGGCCCGACCGGCAATGGCGCCACGGCGAAGTCGTCGGCGCTCATCTTGTCGGCAATGCCGAGCAGCGCGTCCGGATCCTGGTTGAGCATGGCGCAGGTGCCGGAATAGAAGCCGGTGACCGTTTCGTTGAAGCCCCAGCTCACCGAATCCTTCGGCGCCAGGCCGTCCTTGTACATGTCGGCCAGCATCTGCAGACCCTTGACCGAGCCTTCTTCGTTGATCGTCGAGGTGCCGTCCTCGTTGAAGTAGCCACCCTTGCCGGCGGCGATGTTCATGAACATGTGCATGCCGTTGAAGGCGCCCGGCCCGCCGCGCAGGCAGTAGCCGTACTTGCCCGGGATCGCGGAAATCTTCTTGGCATCGGCGATGAAATCATCGAGCGTCGCCGGCGGGCCATCGAGGCCGGCCTGCTTGAACAATTTCTTGTTCCAGAACAGCGCGTTCACATAGTAGCCGTAAGGGATCATGTACTGGGTGTTGTTGACGGTCGAGCCGAACTGCTTGGCACGGTCGCCGAGCGTCTTGGCGTCGTCCCATTTGGCCATGTAGGGCCCGAGATCCTCAAGTTGGGCATTGTTGGCATAGAGGCCCATCCAGCGTTCCGGCATTTCGACAATGTCAGGCGTATCGCCGGCCTGCACCATGGTCAGGAATTTTTCGAAGGCCTGGCCCCAGGGCAGCGAGATCAGCTCGACCTTGACGCCGGGATTGGCCGTCTCGAACTCGGCGATCTGCTTCTTCAGGAATTCGGTGCGCGGTGGGCTGGTGATGACTTCGACCATTTTCAGGGTCGAATCGGCCATAGCGCTTCCGGCGGAAATCGCCAGCCCCGCAACGGTGGCAAGCATGACGGTCAGTTTTTTCATGTTCAAGACTCCCATTTTGAACCCGCATGTTATTTTCTGGCTTTTTCGAAGGCCTGGGCGACGTCAGCCCATAGGTCCTCGACACTCTCCAATCCGACATTGAAGCGGATGGTTCGGGGGCTGACGCCGAAGCGCGCCATCGAATTCAGGCCCGGCGTCTGCTCCAGCGACGCCTTGGCCGGTACGACCAGGCTTTCATGCCCGCCCCAGCTGACGCCAATGCGGAAATATTTCAGCGCGTCGACGAAGACGGGAATGTCGATATCGTCCGTCACCTCGAAGGAGAACAATCCGGCATAGCCTGCCAGCGTCGCCTTGCCCGGATGGTTCGAATAGACGGGGTGGTTGACCCGCTCGACATTGCCATGCGCCTTCAGCCGTTCTGCGATGATCAGACCACTTTTCATATGATGCGGCAGGCGCAGCGGCAGTGTGCGCAGACCGCGCAGCAGCAGCCAGGCCTCGAACGGCGACAGCTTCCCGCCGAGATAGGAATAGGTCTGCTCATTGATGTGCTTGATATGAGCAGCAGAACCCGCCACCACGCCGGCTACGGTGTCGCTGTGGCCGCCGAGATATTTCGAGGCCGAGTGCAGCACCAGATCGACGCCATGCGTGATCGGCTTCTGGAACACCGGCGTCGCCCAGGAATTGTCGATCGTGGTGACGATGCCTTGCTCCTTGGCCAGCCGCGTCAGATGCGCGATGTCCTGCACCTCGAACATCATCGAGGTCGGGCTTTCCAGATAGAGCAGCTTGGCGCCGGGAAGCGCTGCCGCGACCGCATCGGGGTCGGAACCGTCGACGTAGTCGACCTTGATGTTGAGCCGCGGCAACAGCCGCTCGAACAGCCGATAGGCATCGCCATAGCAATTGCGCACAGCCACGATGCGCTCGCCGGCACCGACAAAGGCAAGCACCGTGGCGCTGATCGCCGCCATGCCGCTGGAAAAGCCGCGCGCCGCCTCGGCACCCTCGAGTGCGGCCACACGCGCCTCGAACTCCATCACCGTCGGATTGTCGCCGCGCGAATAGATCGGCTGCTTTCGTTTGCCGGCAAAAGTGTCGGCCATTTCGGCATAGCTGGCGAAGGTGAACAGCGAGGTTTGATAGATCGGCGGCACCACGGGCCCCCCGGGGAACGGCTCGTCATGCGCCAGCAATGTCGCCGCCTCGGCAAGATAGTCGTGATCGAAACCGGATGGATGCTCGTTCATGTCTGGCTCGAAAGCTTGAGTTTGGCGGCACCGCGCTTCAAATCATCCTCGACGGTGGCGATCAGCTTGAGCGCCTCGGCGCGGGCGCCCTGCGGATCGCGGGCGGCGATGCGTTCATAGATGGTTCGGTGATAGGGAAAGCTGGCGTGGCCGAAATCACGAACGCCCAGCGGATGCTCCCAGAAGCGGTGGAACAATTCGTGCATGGCGGCGATGATCTGCTCGAACAGCGGATTGCCCGAGACCCGGTAGATCGCCTGATGGAACTCCCAATCCTCTTCCGACGACATGCCTTCGCGCGTGCGGAACGCCTGCTCCATGATGTCTAGCTTGCGCGCGATCTCGGCGATATCGGTCTGGCTTGCACGTTCGGCGCAAAGGGCCGCGGCCTCCGCCTCTAGCGCGCGGCGGATCTCCAGCGTCTGCATCAGGCTGGTAAAGTCATTGCCGCCCGCCAACGTCAGCGGCATGTGCAACATGTCGGGTGAGACGGCCGCCTTCAGGTAAGTCCCGCTGCCTTGCCGGCGCTCGACTAGGCCGAGCCCTTCCCAGCGAGTCAGCGCCTCGCGCACCGTGTTGCGGCTGACCTTCAGCCGCTCGGCCAGGATGCGCTCTGTCGGAAGTCTCTCGCCGGGTTGCAAGGCCTCGGCGCGAACAAACCCCACCAACGCCTTCAGGACGGCGTCATCGCGCGCCGTCGTCTGAATGGGTGGCAGGCTGTTCTGGTCCACACTTCCTCCAAGTGGTCCAATGGTCCAACCAATTCCTGCATAGATGAGGGGATCCTGTCAATCGATTGTCAGGGGACCCATGCTTTTTCATGCTGTTGATGATGGCGACAACGCATGTCGGGAGATCGTGCCGGCCAGCTTCGATCACATCTGCTAACCCGCAGCAGCAGACGGTCCGAACCAAGTGGTCAGCGCGTCCAGCAGTCCCTGCTGGCTTCCGGTCCCAACCCAAGCCACATAACCATCGGGCCGGATCAAGACGGCGTCGGGCGCGGCGACCGTGCCCTGGACCGGAAGCTCCCAGGCACCGGCATATTTTGCGTCTATCTGGCGAACACGATCCGCCCAGGGCATGATGTCCAGCCGGCCGGGCTCACCGAGGTTGAGGAGCACCGGCCGCGCCTCGTCCAGCAAGGTGAAGACCCGCAACGGTCCGGCAATCACCACCGCATGATCTGAAATCATGGTCGTCACTCCCGCTTTGCTCACCAGGTTCGGGTCGCGGTTTTACGGGAGGAGCCGGGTCTTGCCGCAAGCCCCTCGTGCGCCATATGTATGAAATGGAGGGGGTGCAGTTCCCCGAGGGTGCAGTTTCCCCGATGTTTGACGGCCACGAAAGAGCTTGTCGCGCCATCCACAGCGACTAAGGAACGGCCGTCGCCGCGCCAAGACAGTACCAGATCTTCACCCGCAAAAACGCAGAGCCCCGTCTTTGGCGCGGAGCTCTGCTGTTCTTTTGGAAAGAAGGGGGCCGGTCGGCGTTTGGCAGCGGTACGAGGAGGCCACTATGTGCCAGCGCCGGCCGGCCGACCCCACGGACCCAGGAGATGCGGCGGACCTGAGCATCATGGGGTATTCCTGGAGATCGGAGCCGGTTGTCTATCCTCGTGCCGGCTTCGTCTTGGCCTTCACACTTGCGCAAGAGGTTATGAAAATCAACAGTTTCTTAACCAAGGCTCGCGAATCGCTTGGATTAAGGTAAACGGGTAACCCTGTCGGCTTGACTGTATAATTGGGAGCTGAACCGGTTATGCCGCCTTGGCAACGACTCGGTTGCGGCCGCCGCTCTTGGCTTCGTAGAGCGCGAGGTCGGCACGCTTCATCAGCGCCGCCACCGTATCTACCCCCTTCAGCACCGACGACACGCCGACGCTGACGGTGACCTCGATCTTCGTGCCGTCCTGGCCGATGGCAAAAGGCGCCTGGGCGATTTCGGCGCGAATGCGTTCGGCCACCTTCTCGGCCACCGCGCCTTCGGTGTCCGGCATCACCACGACGAACTCCTCGCCGCCAAAACGGCAGGCAAGGTCGATACCCCTGACATTCTTGCGCAGCCGTCGCGCAAATTCCCGCAACACCTCGTCGCCGCCGTCATGGCCGTGCGTGTCGTTGATCGCCTTGAAGCGGTCGAGGTCGGTGATCATCACCGACAGCGGCCGGCGCCGCGCCACGGCGCGATCGAACAATGTCTGCAGATGGCTGTCGAGATAGCGGCGGTTGTGCAGCCCGGTCAGCCCATCGGTCACTGCCATTTCGATGGTCTGGGTGACGCTGGCGCGCAGCTGGTCGTTGTAGCGCTTGCGGCGCACCTGGGTACGCAGCCGTGCCGTCAACTCCTGCTGGTCGATCGGCCGCATCAGATAGTCGTTGATACCGAGCTCGAGGCCGCGAATGATGCGTTCCTCCTCGCCCTCCTCCGCCAGCAGGATGATCGGCACGAAGCGAGTGCGGTCCAGCGAGCGCAATTGCGAACAGAGTCTCAGCGGATCGAAATCGGCGAACGCCGTCGAGATCATCACGCATTCATAGGACGTCTCGGCAGCCTGGAAGAAGCCGGCATGCGGATCACTGGAGATGTCGAGGTCGGCACGGTCGCGCAGCATTTTCTGGATGCGTTCGACGGATGTTTTGCGCTCGTCGATCAAAAGCACTTTCGGCATCGTGTCTTCAGCTGCGAAATTGCGGCTCAAAAGCTCTTCGATGCCGATGTTGCGCGTCGTCGAGGCGCGCAGCCGCAACTCGTCGGTCAGCGACTTCAGCCGGACAAGGCTCTTGACGCGCGTCATCAGCTGCAGATCGTTGACCGGCTTGGTCAGGAAGTCGTCGGCGCCGGCCTCGAGTCCGCGTACCCGGTCGGAAACCTGGTCGAGCGCCGTGATCATCACCACCGGAATATGCGATGTCGCCGGATCGCTCTTCAGCCGCCGGCAGACCTCGAAGCCGTCCATATCCGGCATCATCACGTCGAGCAGCACGACATCGACCTTGCCGTTCTCGCAGGTCTCAATCGCATCCGGCCCGTTGGCGGCGGTCAGCACCTCGAAATATTCAGCCAGCAACCGGACTTCCAGCAGCCGAACATTGGCAGGGACGTCGTCGACGACGAGGATCCGTGCAGTCATTTCACAAAGCTCCGGCTCGGCTGAAAAGGTACATCACGCATCGCCCAAATAGGATTTGATGGTTTCGATAAAGCGCGGCACCGAGATCGGCTTCGAAATATAAGCCTCGCAGCCACCCTGGCGGATGCGTTCCTCGTCGCCCTTCATCGCGAAGGCGGTCACCGCGATGACCGGGATGACGTGCAACTCGTCATCCTCCTTCAGCCATTTGGTCACTTCCAGCCCTGACACTTCAGGCAGCTGGATATCCATCAGGATGAGGTCAGGCCGGTGCTGGCGCGCCAGATCGAGCGCTTCCAGACCGTTTCGGGTGCGCACGGTCTCGTAACCGCTTGCCTCGATGAGGTCCCGAAAGAGCTTCATGTTGAGCTCATTGTCCTCGACGATCATGACCTTCTTCGGCATCGATATCCCGTCCCGGTCGTCGTCCCGCTCGAAGACGGCCGTCATGCGCCATGTCTAGACGCACCAAAACCTGCTTCACTTTACGGCAATATCATTGACGAAACGGAAATCCGCAGCTGGAAAACAGCGCAAATTCCACCTCGTCTCCTGCGCGTCCAAGGGCGCGCCACGCTCTAATGGCTTGCCGCAAGCAACTCTTGCCATTACTGCGGGAGAGACTCATTCCACACACTGAAGGTAATGATGGCAAACGCAGCGTCAATGCGTGAAGAGGCGGAAACCATTGCCGTGAAGGCCCTGGGCTTTGTCGCCTCCGATCCGGAATTGCTGCCGCGCTTTCTGGCGATCACCGGCATCGAGGCGCATTCGATCCGTCAGGCTGCCAGCGAGCCGGGCTTCCTGGCTGGTGTCCTGCAGTTCATTCTTGCCCATGAGCCGACGCTGATGCGCTTCGCCGAGGAAACCGGCACGCCGCCGGCTGCCATCGGCAAGGCCTTGCGGGCGCTGCCGCTGGGTGACGACGACCACGAGCATTCCATATGAGCGATGATCCTGAAACCGCGCGTCAGATCGAGGAACTGATAGCTGACGACCGCCCGCTGCTGGTGCTTGACGTCGACGACGTCTTGCTCGAATTCATCCGCCCGTTTCCGAATTTTCTCAGGGCGCGCGGCTATGATCTTACGCTGGCCTCCTTCCAGCTGACCGGAAACATCGCCGAAACGGCGAGCGGCCGCCTGATCGAACAGCCCGAAGTCACCGCACTTCTGGGCGATTTCTTCGACGCGCAGGCCGACTGGCAGAGTATCACGGAAGGTGCTGCGGAAGCCTTGGCAGAACTCGGCGACCGCGCGCAAATCATCTTGCTTACGGCTATGCCGCATAGGCACCGGGCCGTGCGCCGCGCCCATCTCGATGCCCTCGGGGTGAGCTATCCCCTTCTGACCACGGAAATGGCCAAGGGGCCGGCGGTGGCCAAGCTTCGCGGCAAAGGGGGCCGGCCGGTCGTCTTCGTCGACGATCAGCCGCGCAACCTGGCGTCGGTACAGAATGCCGTCGCCGATGCCGAGCTGTTTCACTTGATGGCTGACAATTCGCTGCGCGCATTCCTGCCGCCAGTCCCGGACGACGTCATCGTCGTACAGGATTGGCATGAAGCCGCCCCAAGGATCACGAGCGCGCTGGGGCTCTAAAGCCCCGGCCCCTCATGGATTCAGTTTCGCTCCTGCCCCGCCGCTGTCGTCTCCGCTGTCATCGTTCCCGCCGTCACCATCATCCACGCTGTCGTCGACCGCCGGATCGGCAGGCTTCAGCATGACGCCGTTGACGGTAACCGAACCATCGGCCTTGGCGTTGACGACCCATTCCAGCCGGCCGTCGGGCAGCGCCTTGCCAAAACCCTTCGCCATGAGCGCAACCGGCACATATTGCGCCACCTCCGGCTCCGACTTTGCCGCCTCCTGCAAGCCTTCGATCATCTTGTCGAAGCCGGTGACATCGACCGTCACGTTTCCTTCGGGCTTTTCGCCGGGGAACGTCATCTCGCCTTCCAGCGCGATCTCCGTGTCTTTGTTCTTCACGGTGCTGTGGCCGAGCACGACCTTCGGCGTCTTGGCCATGAAGTCGGCTTTGAGCTGCTCGCCGAATTCAGGCGACAGCGGCGGATCCCGATTAAGATCAAAGGCTTCGATTGTCTTCTTCGCCATGGTGTCGAGATCGATATTGGCGCCGCCGAAGTTCAGATCGATATCGGTGGGCAGCAGCGCGACGCTCCAGCTCGGCAGAAGCTGCTGCGGCACGGTTAGCCCCGATGCCTTGATGCCATAGGTGATTTTGCCGCTCTGGGCGACGCCGTCGGTGCCGAACACGGTGGAGAGCTGGGTGGCGCCGAAATTGCCGACCGGGCTTTCCACCACGAAATCCTTGAAGCCGTAGGTTCCCTCCACACGGTCCCAAAGCGGCAATGCCGCGCGCAGAAGCGATTTGAGTTGCGCCTGGTTGGCCTTCAGCGTTGCCTCGTTCTCATTGGCCACGGCAAATGCCAGGAGATCAAGCAGCGGCTTTGTCCGCACACCCTTGCCGCTGGCTTCGACCGACAGTTCCGGCGACCTGAGGGTGACCGGGAATTTCAGCCCGCTCTCGGGATCGTCGAAATTGAGCGCCTCGACAAAACTCGACACCTTTTGCGAGCTTGTGAAATCGATGCCGCCGGTCGCGGACTTGCTCGCGGCAATAGTCGCGGTGCCGGCGCCGGTGCTGGCTTCGATGTGCTGCTTGGTATCCTTCGATGCCATCGTCATGCCGGCGATGGAGCTGGTGCCGCTGGTAAAAGCCGCCAGATTGGGGTCGTAGACGCCCGTCCCCTTGCCGTCCTTGATGGAAAGCTGCGTGCTTTGCAGCCCCTCGGGCCCGTTGAACTCGAAGGAAGCGTTTTGCGAAAAGTCCATCGAGACATCCCAGGACCCATCGCTGCGCGGCTTAACCATGAGCGCATAGGGCGCGAAGTCGAATTTCACCAGCTTCTGGTCCGGAAACGATGCGGCAAGTGCCTTGAAATCAAACAGGATCTTGTAGGCATCGCCTTCGAGCGAAACCTTCACAATGCCCTTGTCGATCGCCTGCTTGCCGACATACCGGGACAAGTCGCCGGACAATTGCTTCGCACCCTGACTGTCGACGGTCTGACCGAAAGCAGGCGCACTCAACGCAAGAAGGAACACGAATGGCAGGGCGCGGTTCACGTGAATTCTCCGTTTTGGCGTAATGCATGTCACCCATAAGTGGGCCCCGGTTTCGGGAGAATGACATGCATCAAACAAACAACCTAAAGCGCATGCGCTTTAGAAGGAACGCTTTATTCGTCTGGTATGAAATTACCGTCACGACCGCAAGGCGGGATCAACAACAACGCTGCCAAGCAGAATGCCTCGATCAAAGCACGAGCCGCATCAATGGCCGGCCCACCTTACGTTCCACAAGCCTTTCGAAGCCGGCCTTCTCGAACACCCGCGACGAGCCGACGAACAGGCCAATCGAACGCGAATCGCGAGACAGGTCCATCGGGCAGGCCTCGACCAGCCGGGCGCCATTCCGGCGGGCGAAATCAATGCCGCCTTCGACCAAGCGATGCGTCATACCCCTGCCGCGCGCCTTGCTGCGGATGAAGAAGCAGGAGATGGCCCACACGGCCGGATCCATGGCGTCGGCGGGATCGACCGGCGCCGACCCCCTGCCCTGATTGTTCCATTCGGGCACGTCGGCGCGCGGTCCGATCTGCATCCAGCCGACCGCCTGACCATCCTCGAATGCCAGCAGACCCGGCGGCGGGCCGGCTTCGATGCGCGCCTTGATGTGATCCTTGTTGCGCTCCCGGCTGCTTTCGCGGCGCACCGCCGGCGCCATTCGGAAATGCGTGCACCAGCAACCGTAGCAGGCACCCTGCTTGCCGAAGAGGTCCTCGAAATCCGCCCATAGCGCGGGCGTCAACGGCGCTATGGTCGTGCTCATGCGTTCTCCCCAGACCACCCTTGTCGCTGGTCTTGCGCTGTCGTAGTATTGCGTTTGTTCTCTGTATGTTCCCACAAATGGCGGCTCCTGTCAACAATCCCGACCACGGTTTTTGCCGCGACTGCCTGACATTTCAGCGCAGCGAGGCGCGCCGTTGCGAGCGCTGTGGTAGTCCCAGGCTCGCGCGTCATCCCGAGCTTTACCGGCTGCATCTGGCCCATATCGATTGCGATGCTTTTTATGCTGCGATCGAAAAGCGTGACAATCCGGCGCTCAAGGACAAGCCTCTGATCATCGGCGGCGGCAAGCGCGGCGTCGTGTCCACCGCATGCTACATCGCCCGTATCCAGGGCGTGCGCTCGGCAATGCCGATGTTCAAGGCACTCGAAGCCTGCCCCGAGGCGGTCGTCATCAGCCCCAACATGGAAAAATACGTGCGCGTCGGCCGCGAGGTGCGCGCCATGATGCAGGCGCTGACGCCGCTGGTCGAGCCGCTGTCGATCGACGAGGCGTTTCTCGACCTCGCCGGCACCGAGCGGCTGCACGGCCTGCCGCCGGCAGTGGTCTTGGCGCGCTTTGCGCTCGCAGTCGAGAAGGAGGTCGGCATCACCGTTTCGGCCGGCCTGTCCTATTGCAAGTTTCTCGCCAAGATAGCGTCCGACCTCCGCAAGCCGCGCGGCTTCTCGGTCATCGGCGAGGCCGAGGCGGTCGGCTTCCTGGCGGTGCAGCCGGTGACCATGATCTGGGGCGTCGGCAAGGCGTTCAACGCCACGCTGGAGCGCGACGGCATCCGCACCATCGGCCAGCTTCAGAAAATGGATCATGGCGACCTGATGCGGCGTTACGGCACCATGGGCGACCGGCTCTACCGGCTTTCGCGTGGCGAGGACGTCCGCCGCGTCGATCCGGATCAGGATGCCAAGAGCGTATCGGCCGAAACCACCTTCGACACCGACATCGCGTCGCTGGAAGAGCTGGTTGCGGTGCTGAGAGGGCTTTCGGAAAAGGTTTCGGCACGGCTGAAGAAATCCGGCATCGCCGGGCGCACCGTGGTGCTGAAGCTGAAAACCCAGGATTTCAAGCTGCGCACGCGCAACCGCCAGCTCGGCGACCCGACCCGGCTCGCCGATCGCATCTTTCAAACCGGGGTGGAGCTTCTGCGCAAGGAAACCGACGGTACGAAATACCGGCTGCTCGGGATCGGCGTCAGCGACCTCTCGGACGACGACAAGGCCGACCCGCCCGATCTGGTCGATGTCCAGTCGCGCAAGCGTGCCATGGCCGAAGGCGCCATCGACGCCTTGCGCGACAAGTTCGGCCGCAAGGCAGTGGAAACCGGCTACACATTCGGTAAAGGCCGCGATGCCCACCCGCCTGAGCCCCTTGAGGAGTGACGCTGCATATCGCCGTGTTGAAATTCAACTGCGCTGCAGGTCTATCCTGCTGGTCACCACGCTCTTGCCGGTTTTCGGATCGATGTCGGTGACAGTCAGCCGCATGCCGTTCTCGCCGCGTTTCTCCACCGTCATCTGTGCCCTTCGGTCACCATTGACCTCCTTGGCCCAGCGGATGCCGAGATTGATCGCGTTGCCGGAGCGGCTGCCGTTGAGTTGCGCCGGCCCGGTACGAGAACCGACATAAGTGCCGCTATACTTGGCACCGCTGGCTTTCAGATCCGCGCTGATGGCGCGCGTCACCACAATCAGTCCGCGGCAGTTGCCGTCGAGCGACAACGAGGTCGACGTCGCGTTCGACTTGAAGTTGCAGGACACATTGACCGTTGGCGTGTCTGTGGTCACCTTGACGATACCCTTGCCGGTAAAATCGCCATTGAACGACTGGAGAAATCTGGTCTCGTCGGCATGCGCGGCGCCTGCCGCAACCAACAGACATCCAGCAAGGCCGAATTGCGCGAATAATCTCATCGAAACTCTCCTTGTCGATCTCGCAAAAGTGGGACAGTTCACGACACAGGCACGGTCGGCTACCCGGGCTCAACGCCCCTTGCCGTTTCAGGTTCCGCCTGTCTGACAACATCCGTCCGACTGGCCCAGAAGAATGCAGCGACTAGTGATTGCGGCAACAGCTCCGGCCTGCGACACAGCCCGCATGGTACCTACCCCTTCGATTCCAAAGGCCGCGTTCTGGATGGCGTTATCGATCGCCTCGTTCCTGGCGATGTCGGTCGCCGGCCGCGCCACGACGGCCGAGCTCAACGTCTTCCAGGTGCTGGAACTGCGCTCGGTGATCGGCTTTTTCATCCTTCTGCCGCTGGTGATGATGAGCGGCGGCTTTCCAGCCATGCGCACGCAACGCCCCGTCGCCCACCTCGCCCGCAATGTCGTCCACTTTACCGGCCAGGCGGCCTGGCTCTACGCGCTGACGCTGATCCCGCTGGCCGTGCTGATCTCGATCGAATTCACCACACCGATCTGGACGGCAATCCTGGCGGTGGCTTTTCTCGGCGAAAGGCTCTCGCGGCCAAAACTTGCGGCGATCGTGCTGGGGCTGGTCGGCGTCATGATCATTGTGCGCCCCGGTGTCGGCTCGGTCGATCCGGGACATCTCGTCGTGCTCGGTGCCGCGGTCTGCTTCGGTATCTCCGTGGTCACGGTCAAATCGCTGACGCGAACGGACAGCGTCGTGCGCATCATCTTCTGGATGCTGATCATCCAGTCGGTGGTCGGTCTGGTTCCGGCACTCTATGACTGGCGCAATCCGCCGCCGGAGCTGTGGCCATGGATCGTGCTGATCGCCTTCACCGGCATGTCGTCGCATTTTTGCATGGCGCGCGCACTTGGCTATGCCGATGCGACAGTCATCTCGCCGATGGATTTCCTGCGCGTGCCACTATCGGCGCTGATCGGCTGGCTGCTCTATAGCGAGCAGATCGACGCCTTCACCGCCGGCGGCGCGTTGTTGATCCTGATGGGCAATCTGCTCAATCTTCAGCGAAAAGCGCCGCAGCCGGCGGACATCGCCGCGTCTTAGCCCGATGCATTGGTCTGGCCTGGTGACGCCTCCGGTGAAGATCTTGGCTGCGCAAATTTATGCGCTGACCTGAGATTGTCGCCTTGCCGCCGCAGCGGCGGGGTGAGATGGTCCGGAGACGAAGAGCAAGAAAGTGCCAGCGTGAGATCGTGCAACGATGCGTGTCGTGATCGTCGCTATTTTATTGGTGTCGACGGTGCTGGCCACCAGCAAGGCGCAAGCCGAAGCGGCAACGCATCTTGACGTGCCGGACAATCTTACCGCTTCTGCCTTTGGTCCGAAGATCGTAGCCGACTATTCCGCGTCCATGCTGCATTATCGAACAAGCCTGAGCACGCATTTGCAGAATGGTCTTATCGGCGATTTCGTTTCCTCGATGCGCATCCCCTGGGCTTGGCGTTCAGACGATGGAAGCACGGTTCGGCGCATCGGCGATAGGCTGTTCCTGCTTACGCAGGGCGATTGCCTTAGCCGAATGTGCCAGGAGGTCTATTGCCAACAGACGGAGTGGCCGGTGTTCGACTGCCGCGATGGCCACAAGCGCAAGATGGCGGCTCCCGGCCCGTCGGACATCATTTTCGACGGTATCAGCTACAGTCAGATAGGCAGTCCGCAGTTCTGAGCGAATTGGGCCTCGACTGCGGCGGGATGGGCTCGCCGTCAATTGCCGTCATCGGATATCTTGAGGAGGTGCCGCCGGCATTACAGCGATATGCCGTGATCACACCAGCTCCACTTCGACCACGCCCGGAACAGCCCGCATCGCCGAGGCGATCTGTGGCGAGATCCGGTAGCGGTTGGGCAGCTCGATCTCGATTTCCCCCTCGCCTTCTTCCTTGATCAGCACGAAGCTCACCTGGCCTTCCCCCCTGACGGTAAGCTGCCCGGCCAGTGTGTTGATCGGCGCGGCATTGCGCACGAAAATGCGCAGTGCCTTCTGGATGCGGCTTGCCTCATCCTCCAGCGACTGTACCGAGTTGATGCGCAGATTGACGCCTTCCGGCCTGTCCTCGGCCGCAACGGTGATGACGACGGAGCGGCCGGCCTCGAGCAGGTCGCGATATTGCGCCAGCCCTTCCGAAAACAGCACGGCTTCATACTGGCCGGATGTATCGGAAAAGGCGATAACGCCCATCTTGTTGCCGGTGCGCGTCTTGCGCTCCTGCTTGGATGTTACCGTGCCGGCCAGACGGCCGGCGGCGGCACCGCGCTTGACGGCCGCCGAAAACTCGGCCCACGTCTGCACCCGCATCTTCTGTAGGGCCGCCTTGTACTCGTCGAGCGGGTGCGCCGAGAGATAGAAGCCGACCACCTGGAATTCGCGGTGTAGCCGGTCGGCGGCGAGCCACGGTTCCGTCGCCGGCAAATTGAGCGCCTGCGACTGGGCGCCGAGCGAGGCGCCAAAGATATCGTGCTGGCCGGAGACCGCATTCTGCTGCGCCAGCGACGCCAGCCCCATCATGCGCTCCACCCCTGCCATCATCGACGCACGGTCGTGACCGAAGCAGTCGAGCGCGCCGGCCATGATCAGGCTTTCGAAGACGCGCTTGCCGACGATCTTGGGATCGACCCGCTCGCAGAAATCGGCGAGGTTCTTGAACGGCTTTTCGCCACGCTGGGCAACGATGTGCTCGACCGCCGCGTCGCCGACGCCCTTGAGCGCTGCCAACGAATAGTAGATGCGGTTCTCACCGACCTCGAAAGGCCGAAAACTCGATATCACCGACGGCGCCAGAACCTCGATGCCGAGGCGTAGCGCGTCCTGGCGGAAATCGGCGAGCTTGTCGGTGTTGCCCATGTCGAGTGTCATCGACGCCGCCAGGAACTCGACCGGATAATGCGCCTTGAGATAGGCGGTCTGGTACGAAACCACCGCGTAGGCGGCGGCGTGCGACTTGTTGAAACCATAGTCAGCGAACTTGGCCAGCAGGTCGAAAATGAAGTCGGCTTGCGGCTTGTCGACGCCGCGCTCGACCGCGCCCGAGACGAAGCGTTCGCGCTGCTTGTCCATCTCGGCGCGGATCTTCTTGCCCATGGCGCGGCGCAGCAGATCGGCTTCGCCAAGCGAGTAGCCGGACAGCTCCTGCGCGATCTGCATCACCTGTTCCTGGTAGACGATGACGCCCTGCGTCTCCTTCACCAGATGGTCGATCTTGGGATGGATCGACGCCATCTCCTCCTCGCCATGCTTTCTGGCGTTGTAGGTCGGGATGTTCTCCATCGGCCCCGGTCGATAGAGCGCCACCAGTGCGATGATGTCCTCGATGCAGTCGGGCCGCATGCCGATCAGCGCCTTGCGCATGCCCGCACTTTCCACCTGGAACACGCCGACCACTTCGCCGCGCGACAGCATGGCGTAGGTGTCGGGATCGTCGAGCGGGATCGTCGCCAGGTCGATCTCGATACCGCGCCGCCGGATCAGTTTCACCGCCGTCTCCAGCACGGTCAGCGTCTTCAGGCCGAGGAAGTCGAATTTTACCAGCCCGGCCTGCTCGACATATTTCATGTTGAACTGGGTGACCGGCATGTCCGAGCGCGGATCGCGGTACATCGGCACCAGCTCCGACAGCGGCCGGTCACCGATAACGATGCCGGCGGCGTGCGTGGAGGCATGCCGGTAGAGGCCTTCCAGCTTCTGCGCCATGTCGAGCAGCGTCTGGACGATCGGCTCCCTCTCCGCCTCTTCGGCAAAGCGCGGCTCGTTGGCGATGGCGTCGGCGAGCTTGACCGGATTGGCCGGGTTCTGCGGCACCATCTTGGAAAGCTTGTCGACCTGGCCATAGGGCATCTGCAGCACGCGGCCGACGTCACGCAGCACCGCGCGCGCCTGCAGCGTACCGAAGGTGATGATCTGGCCGACCTGGTCGCGGCCGTATTTCTGCTGGACGTAGCGGATGACCTCCTCACGTCGATCCTGGCAGAAGTCGATGTCGAAGTCGGGCATCGACACGCGATCGGGATTGAGAAAACGCTCGAACAGCAGGGAGAAGCGCAGCGGATCGATGTCGGTGATGGTCGTCGAATAGGCAACCAGGGAGCCTGCGCCCGAACCACGGCCCGGTCCGACCGGAATGCCCTGTGCCTTGGCCCATTTGATGAAGTCGGCAACGATCAGGAAGTAGCCGGGGAACTTCATCTTGGTGATGATGCCGAGCTCGAAATTCAACCGCTCGCGATATTGCTCGACCGTGTAGCCAGCGGTCGGGCCATGCGCGGCCAGCCGCGCGTCGAGCCCCTCATGCGCCTGGCGGGCCAGCTCGTCGGCTTCCGCCTGCACGGCGGCGTCATTGTCGGCGACATCGCCGCCGGTGAAGCGCGGCAGGATCGGATTGCGGTTCTTCGGATAGTAGGAACAGCGCAGAGCGATCTCGACGGTGTTGTCGATCGCTTCCGGCAGATCGGCGAACAGCCGCGCCATATCGGCCTGACTGCGCAGGAAATTGTCCGGCGACAGCCGGCGGCGATTGTCGACGGCGACAACCGAGCCCTCGGCGATGGCGATCAGCGCGTCATGCGCGTCATAATCGTCGCGGGCCGAGAAGAATGCCTCGTTGGTGGCGACCAGAGGCAGTTCATGGGCATAGGCCAGATCGATCGAGGATTTCTCGATCACGCGATCATAGCCGGAAACCCGGTCCAGCTCGACATAGAGCCGATCGCCGAACATCGACTTGAGGGTCAAAAGCCGTGCCTCGGCCAGATCGCGGCGATCTTCCTTGAGCGCAATGCCGATCGGTCCGCGCGGCCCGCCACTGAGGCAGATCAACCCGTCGCAATAGCCTTCCATCATTTCGGTGGTCAGGTGCACGGCCTCGCCTGGCGGCGTTTCGAGGTAGACACGGCTGACCAGCCTGACCAGATTGGAATAGCCGGCCTCGGTCGTGGCGATCAGGACGACCGGCCGCATATCCGGGCCTTGCCGCCTGCGGTCGCGCTGGCCATCGCTGTTTTCGCCGGAAAAGGCGAGCGCAGTCTGGCAGCCGATGATCGGCTGGATGCCGTCCTTCACCGCCTTCTGTGCGAATTCCAGCGCGCCGAACAGATTGTTGGTGTCGGTGACCGCAATGGCCGGGGCTTCGTCCTTGACCGCGTGAGCGACCACCTTGCCGATCTGCAAGGCGCCTTCCAGCAGCGAATAGGCCGAATGCACGCGCAGATGGACGAAGGGCCGCGCGGGCGCCTCCGGCCGCGCCGCCGCAATCGCGGCTTCGCGCTTCAGGGGATCGCGGGGAAGTTTTTCGTCGGCCATGGTGCTGCGTGAAGATCCTGAGTCGATGGAGATGTATTGTCCGGGACCGCGCGATGCCAGTCCAGCCCAAACCATTGCTGATCACAGGCTGCCTGCCCGGCTAGCCTTACGCAAACTCCATGATCACCGCATCCACAGCCAGGCTGTCGCCCGGCTTGGCGTTGAGTTTGGAGACGACAAGGTCGCGTTCGGCGCGCAGCACGTTTTCCATCTTCATCGCCTCGACCACCGCCAGCGTCTCGCCGGTCTTGACCTCCTGACCTACGGCAACGGCAATCGACACGACAAGGCCAGGCATCGGGCAAAGCAGCAGTTTCGACGTGTCCGGCGCTATTTTTTCCGGCATCAGCCTTTCAAGCTCGGCGGTGCGCGGCAGCATGGCGCGCGCGGTCACCGACATGCCCTTCCAGGCGATGCGAAAGCCATTGGCAACCGGCCTTATCTGAGCCGTAACCGTGCGCTTGCCGACCGTACCGCGCCAGATCAGGTCACCCGGCCGCCAGTCGGATGCAACGGTCAGCGCCTTGCCGCCCTCGATCGACAGATCGATTTCCATCGGAATGGAAATCATGCCCTCGAGGATCGACGCCGACAGATAGTCATCGCCGATCTTCACCACCCAGTCGCGCTTCAGCGCGCCCGAATGCGGCGCCAGCCGGCCGCCCAGCCGATCGAGCCGGTCGCGGCGCAGCAGCTCCACCGCGGTCGCGATCGACGCCAGCACGGCCTTCTCATCGTTGTTCGGCACGACAGGCGCGAAGCCGTCGGGATATTCCTCTGATATGAAAGCGGTCGATATCGACCCTTCCCGCCAGCGCGGATGCTGCATCAAGGCAGCCAGGAACGGAATGTTGTGCTCGATCCCGTCGACGACGAAACTGTCGAGCGCTTCCGACATGGCATCGATGGCTTCCAAACGCGTCGGCGCCCAGGTGCACAGTTTGGCCAGCATCGGATCGTAGAACATCGAGATTTCGGAACCTTCGGTGACGCCGGTGTCGTTGCGGATGACGACATCGCCGAACTGTCCTTCCTCCGGCGGCCGGTAGCGCGTCAGCCGGCCGATCGAGGGCAGGAAATTGCGGTACGGATCTTCGGCATAGAGCCGGCTTTCCACAGCCCAGCCGTTCAGCTTGACGTCGCTTTGCTTCAAGGCGAGCTTTTCGCCTGCGGCAACGCGGATCATCTGCTCGACCAGATCGATGCCGGTGACGAGCTCCGTCACCGGGTGCTCGACCTGCAATCGTGTATTCATTTCAAGAAAATAGAAGTTTTTGTCCTTGTCGACGATGAACTCGACCGTGCCGGCGCTCTGGTAGTCGACAGCCCTGGCCAACGCCACAGACTGCTCACCCATGGCCTTGCGCGTCGCGGCGTCGAGGAACGGCGACGGCGCCTCTTCGGCGACCTTTTGGTTGCGGCGCTGGATCGAGCATTCGCGCTCGCCGAGATAGAGCGCGTTGCCATGCGCGTCGGCCAGCACCTGGATTTCGATATGGCGCGGATCGACGACGAATTTCTCGATAAAGACGCGATCATCACCAAACGAGCTCTTGGCCTCCGAGCGCGCCCGGTCGAAGCCGTCGCGCACTTCCGACTGGCTCCAGGCGATGCGCATGCCCTTGCCGCCGCCGCCGGCCGAAGCCTTGATCATCACCGGATAGCCGATCTCGCCGGCGATCTTTTCGGCATGGTCGGCATTCTCGATCACGCCGAGCCAGCCGGGCACGGTGGAAACCTTGGCGGCATTGGCGAACTTCTTCGATTCGATCTTGTCGCCCATCGCTCTGATCGCCTTGGGCTTCGGGCCGATGAAGGTAATCCCTTCCGCTTCCAGCGCCTCACAGAAGGCCGCCCGCTCGGACAGGAATCCGTAGCCGGGATGCACGGCCTGAGCGCCCGTCTCCTTGCAGGCGGCAATGATCTTTTCAGGGACGAGATAGCTCAGCGCCGCGGGCGAAGGCCCGATATGCACCGCCTCGTCGGCCATCTCGACATGCACGGCATCGCGATCGGCATCGGAATAGACGGCAACCGTGGCGATGCCCATCTTGCGCGCCGTCCTGATGACACGGCAGGCAATCTCGCCACGATTGGCGATCAAGATCTTGGTGAACATGCGGAATGTCATCCCTCGGGTCGGCCGTTCCTTTTATGGCCTGTGCTTGCAGGGTCAAGCCGGCCATGCAAATCACTGCCTTTCAATCGATTTGCGATTCCAATTCATCGCTGTGGCCCAGTCTAGGCACCAGCTTCCAGTTGATCGTGTCGATAAAACCTGAAACCTTGGAAAAAAATTCGCATTGGAGGACGCCTGATGAAAACCCGCGCTGCAGTCGCTGTTGCCGCCGGAAAGCCGCTGGAGATCATGGAGGTCGACCTCGACGGCCCGCGCGAGGGCGAGGTGCTGGTCGAGATCAAGGCGACCGGCATCTGCCACACCGACGAGTTCACGCTGTCGGGCGCCGATCCCGAAGGCCTGTTCCCGGCCATCCTTGGCCATGAGGGTGCCGGCATCGTCGTCGATGTCGGCAAGGGCGTCACTTCGGTCAAGAAGGGCGACCACGTCATCCCGCTCTACACGCCCGAATGCCGCCAGTGCCCGTCCTGCCTGTCGCGCAAGACCAACCTGTGCACGGCAATCCGCGCCACCCAAGGCCAGGGCCTGATGCCCGACGGTTCGTCGCGCTTCTCGATCGGCAAGGACAAGATCTTCCACTATATGGGCTGCTCGACCTTCTCGAACTTCACCGTGCTGCCCGAGATCGCGCTGGCCAAGGTCAACCCGGACGCTCCCTTCGACAAGATCTGCTATATCGGCTGTGGCGTCACCACCGGCATTGGTGCGGTGATCAACACGGCCAAGGTCGAGCAAGGCGCGACCGCCGTCGTCTTCGGCCTCGGCGGCATCGGCCTCAACGTCATCCAAGGCCTCAAGCTTGCCGGCGCTGACATGATCATCGGCGTCGACCTCAACAACGACAAGAAGGAATGGGGCGAGAAATTCGGCATGACGCATTTCGTCAATCCGAAGGAAATCGACGGCGATGTCGTGCCCCACCTCGTCAACATGACCAAGCGCGGCGCCGACCAGATCGGCGGCGCCGACTATACGTTCGACTGCACCGGCAGCACCAAGGTGATGCGTCAGGCGCTGGAAGCCTCGCACCGTGGCTGGGGCAAGTCGGTCGTCATCGGCGTTGCCGGTGCTGGCCAGGAGATCTCGACGCGGCCGTTCCAGCTGGTCACCGGGCGCACCTGGATGGGCACCGCCTTCGGCGGCGCGCGTGGCCGCACCGACGTGCCGAGGATCGTCGACTGGTACATGGACGGCAAGATCCAGATCGACCCGATGATCACCCACACGCTGAAGCTCGAGGACATCAACAAGGGGTTCGACCTTATGCATGAGGGCAAGTCGATCCGAAGCGTCGTCGTTTACTGAGGAAGACCACAAGCCGCCGACCAACCGGCCTGCGACCTCTGTGGCTCATAACTGGGAGGAAATGGGAATGGCCGAGAAACTGCATCCGAAAATCGACAATGGCCTGCCCAAGGAAAGCGCAAGCTTTGCCGGCGGTACGCTGGTTTGCGCCTGCACCAGCAAGCCGGTCAAGGTGAAGGTCAAGGGCCAGATCGCCCATAACCATGCCTGCGGCTGCACCAAATGCTGGAAGCCGGAGGGCGCGCTGTTCTCGGTCGTTGCCGTGGCTGGCACCGGCGACGTCACCGTCACCGAGAACGGCGACAAGCTGAAGGTCGTCGATCCAAGTGCCTTGATCCAGCGCCATGCCTGCACCGGCTGCGGCGTCCACATGCACGGTCCGGTCGAGCGCGACCATGCGTTCAAGGGCCTGACCTTCCTCCATCCCGAGCGCTTCGAGAAGGACGGCTGGTCGCCGCCGGGCTTCACCGCCTTCGTCTCGTCGATCATCGAGTCCGGTGTCGACCCGAAGCGAATGGACGGCATCCGTGCGCAGTTGAAGCAGATCGGACTCGAACCCTATGACTGCCTCAATCCCGGCCTGATGGACTATATCGCCACCTGGACGGCGAAGAAGTCGGGCGCCTTGCCGGCTTAGCAACCGATCGGATTGTATCCATGGGGCCGGACGAAATCGTCTGGCCCCATGCTCATTGGAACCAGCGATGCCCGTACCTGCCATCTACGTCGATGCCGACGCCTGCCCGGTCAAGGCCGAGGTCGAAAAGGTCGCCGAGCGCCATGGCGTCGTCGTCACCTACGTCTCCAATGGTGGCTTGCGCCCCTCGCGCGACCCGATGATCCGCAACGTCGTGGTGTCCAAGGGCGCCGATGCCGCCGACGACTGGATCGTCGACAACGCGCGCCCCAACGACATCGTGATCACCGCGGACATTCCGCTGGCCGCCCGCTCGGTAGCGCTCGGCGCGCATGTGCTTGGGCCGACCGGACGTCCTTTCACGCCGGAAACGATAGGCATGGCGGTGGCGATGCGCGACCTGAAACAGCATTTGCGCGAGACAGGCGAAAGCAAGGGCTACAATGCCAGCTTCGCCCCGCAGGACCGTTCGCGCTTTCTCGGCGAACTCGACCGCATCTTGCGGCGCGCCCTGAAATCCGCCACACCGCAGTAGAAACCGAGCGCCATTCCAAGATTGGAACCGCCATGGCTGCCGAAACCCCGATGAAGCCTCCCTTGCAGCGCCATATGCTGTTTGCGGTGTCGGCCTGCTTCGGGGTTGTGGCGCTTGCCGTGGCGCTGCTGCTTCACGCCTCGCTCGCCTATTCGATCGGCGCCAACGCGTTCTTTGCCGCCTACGTCATTCTTGTCGTCGCCCAGATGCCAAAGTTCACCGGCAGGTATCTAAGCAAGAATGCGCGCGCCACCGACCAGCCGGTGATGGTCATCTTCGCGGTGACGCTTGTCGTCGTCGGCGTTGCCACCTTCTCGCTGTTCCAACTGATCAACCAGAAAGACAGCGCTCACCCTGTCGAATTGGCCTTCGCACTGCTCTCGATCCCGCTCGGCTGGTTCACAATCCATGCCATGGCGGCGCTCCATTATGCCCATGTCTATTGGATGGACGGCGATGCGGTCGACGCCGAGACCAAGAAAAAGATCCCGGTCGGCGGACTGCTGTTTCCGGGCGACAAGCGGCCGGAAGGCTGGGATTTCCTCTACTTCTCGGCGGTGATCGGCATGACGGCGCAGACCGCCGACACCAACATCTCGACGACGCATATGCGACGTGTCGTGCTTGTCCATTCGATCCTGTCGTTTTTCTTCAACACGGTCATCGTCGCCGCCGCCGTCAATCTCGCCGTCAGCCTCGGCGCTCCATAATAAATCCGTGATCGGATGAAACATTGGTTTGGATCGCGACGTATTAGGAGGACAATGAGCGCGCAGGCCAGGTCGCCAAGGCCAGGAGACGAGACAAGATGGAATCTGTTGCCAGAAGCCAAGCCGCCGCCGGGCCGGACGCCCTCGCGTCGAGCGACAAAACGCTGATCTACAAGCAGTCGCGCTGGACGCGGCTGACCCACTGGATCTGGGCCATCTCGCTGTTCTTCATGTTGCTGTCCGGCCTGCAGATCTTCAATGCCCGCCCGCAGCTCTATATCGGCAAGGAGTCTGGTTTCGACTACAACAACACCATCTTCGCCATCGGCGCCGAGAACAGCGATGCCGGACCGCGTGGCTACACCGAAATCTTCGGCAAACGCTTCGACACCACAGGGGTGCTCGGCTGGTCGGGGCCGGCAGGCCAGGAGACGTCCCGCGCCTTCCCGTCCTGGGCGACGATCCCGTCCTACTATGACCTCGGCACCGCCCGCGTCATCCACTTCTTCTTTGCCTGGATACTGACCACGACCTTGATCGTCTGGTTTGTCGCCAGCACTGTGAACGGCCATCTGCGCCGTGACCTCGCACCACGCCTCGATGATCTCAAGCGCTTGCCGCAGGACATCATCGATCACGCCAAGCTCAGATTCCACCACACGCGGGAGTACAACACGCTGCAGAAGATGGCTTATGGCGGCGTGCTGTTCGTCCTCCTGCCGCTGATGATCGTCACCGGCCTGGCCATGTCTCCCAGCATGAACTCGGTGCTGCCGTTTCTCAACGATCTGCTCGGCGGACGTCAGACGGCGCGCACCATCCATTTCACCGTCATGGTCCTGCTGGTCGCCTTCTTCATTGTTCATATCCTGATGATCCTGGCCGCCGGCCCGATAAACGAACTGCGTTCGATCATCACCGGCTGGTACCGCACCGACCCATCCGCACAGGACGACAAGACAACCGAGAGGAGTGCGTGACATGGCGAAGTTTGAGATAAGCCGCCGCAAATTCTTGACGGGTGCCAGTCTCGGTGCCTCCGGTATCATACTGTCGGGCTGCGATGCCTTCGACAGCCAGCTAAGCGTTGGCAGTGGCTTGCGCAGTTTTCTCGAAAACGCCAATGACCTGACATACCGGGCACAGCGCCTGCTCGCGGGACGCGACGCGCTGGCGCCGGAATTCACCGAGGCCGATATCCGCCAGCCGCAGCGGCCGAATGGTGTGACTGCGCCGGACGACGATGTTTACAAGGGTCTGCTTGCCAACAACTTCGCCGACTGGCGACTGGAGGTTACAGGCCTGGTCGAAAAGCCGCTGTCGCTCAGCCGCGAGCAGTTGATGAACATGCCGAGCCGCACCCAGATCACCCGCCATGACTGCGTCGAAGGCTGGAGTTGCATCGCCAAATGGACCGGGACGCCGCTGTCGCTGGTGCTGGACCAGGCGGTGGTCAAGCCGCAGGCGCGCTACGCAATGTTCCATTGCCTCGATACGATCGACCGCAGCCTGTCGGGCGACATCAAATATTACGGCTCGATCGACCTGATCGATGCCCGTCACCCGCAGACGATCCTTGCCTATGGCGTGAACGGCAAGCCGCTGCCGGTTGAGAACGGCGCGCCGCTGCGCGTCCGCGTCGAACGGCAGCTCGGCTATAAGATGCCAAAATATCTCTACAAGGTCGAGTTGGTCGACGGCTTCGCCCGTATCGGCGGCGGTCGCGGCGGCTATTGGGAAGACAATGGCTACGACTGGTACGGCGGCATCTGACACCTGGGGAAATAATGCCCTGAGATCAGCGGTTTAATCCTCAGCACGTCAAGCAACCTTGTCGAGCAGCGGCCTGAGCGCCGGATGGATTTCCGGCGAGGCCTGCTTGATCAAGGTGAGCAGGGCGCGTTCGTTCTCGTAGAGAGGCCGGTCCAGGCCGATATGCTCGACCAGCCAGCCGGCTTCGCCGGCATCGATCGTCTCGGCGCGGCGAGCAAGCGCCTCGGCCGCCCTGTTCTTGGCTTCCCAATCGGCCTCGATGTCATCAGGGGACCGATAGGCCTCCATGATGCAGGCGAGGCCGCCGGAGATCATGCGGCTGAAGAAGCCGCCGATTTCCGGATCGGCGTGTTCGAGGAAGGTGTCACGGCGTAGTGCCACATCGCGCGTCGGCGCTTCATAGCCGGCCGAGCACATGACGAAATTGGCGATCGCCTTGACGAACAGCTCGTTCCAGGACGGATCGTTGCTGGCATGGGCGGTCCGCTCGTTGATCTTGAACAGCACTTCTGCCTCGGCGCGCGTGATGGCAATGTTGCCGTCGCCACCGTGGGCATAGAGGATGCGGCGCAGCAGTTCGACCTCTGCCTTGGCGATCAGCCCGGGAACCAGTGCGCCGCCGAGCATCAGCGGCCCCTTGCCGTCGATGACGGCGTGGGCGACCTGTTGCAGCGCATAGACACAAAGCTGGCCCGGCGACGATCTCGCCTCTTCCAGCACGTGCACCAGCAATTCGAGTTCGGTGCGGCTGTCGACCATGCCATCGCGCGAGATCGTGCGGATCAGCCAGTCGGCATTGTCCTGCGAGATATAGCCCGACGGCTTCTCCTGGTGGACGATATAGTCGGTGACCGCCTCGATGAAGAAAAGCGGCCATTCCGGGCATTTGGCTTTCGCTGTGGCATCGAGCGCAAACAGCGCCTCGGCCTCGCCGCGCGTCACCACACCGTCGCCGAACACCTCGCGGCGCAACATCGTCACGTCCTCCGCGGCGATGTTGCTTTTCGAGGTCAGCCCCGCCACCGGCGCGCTCATGATCAATTCGCCCATTTGTCGTCCCCGTCTGCCGCCGTCCAATGCCGGCCCCAAAGCGTCATGGCTGCCAAGATATCAGCAGTGTCTTGAAAAACCGGCAAACGGCGTGGTTAGCGAAGACTTGTCGGCGAATGCATGTCGCCCAAGGTGTGCCGCGGGTTTGAGAGAACGACATGCATCAACACAAGCATCTAGGGCGCATCGCCAGCGCGGCGCACTTTAGATGTCGCTGACAGGTGACAAGCTGTCGCGCACAAGCTATGGATGGCGCGTCGAGGACTCAGGGTCTGAGTCCTACCTGTTTGCGGGAGAGAGCAGCGAAAGCTGCCGCCGAAGGGGAAATCGCCCGAAATCTCTCAGGCAAAAGAACCGTAGACGGGAAAGACACTCTGGAAAGTCGGGGCTTGCCCCCGCGCCGAAGGTGTAAGCGCCGCTGACAGAGTTCCGGCTGCGCAAGTCTCTCAGGCTTCAGACAGAGGGGCACGGACTGGTCGCCATTCGCGACCGATTGCGTGCGACTCTGGAGATGACATGACGGGCGACGACAGCAAACACCTTCCCCTCGAAGATATCCATGTGGCCGCTGGTGCGCGCTTTGGCGCCTTTGCCGGCTGGTCAATGCCGCTGACCTATCCGGCCGGCGTCATGAAGGAACACCTTCACACCCGCGAACAGGCCGGCCTGTTCGACATCTCGCATATGAAACTGTTCGAGGTCAGCGGCCCGGAGGCGGTTTCATTGCTCAATCGCGCCTGCCCGCTGGACACCGGCGCGCTCGAAATCTCGCAATCCAAACTGTCCTTCTTCCTCAACGAGGCAGGCGGGATATTGGACGATCTGATCGTCACCAGGCTTGGCGATATCAGGTTCATGGTGGTCGCTAACGCCGGCAATGCCGTCGCCGACGAAAAGCATTTGCGTGCGCTTGCCGCGGATTTCGACGTCCGGGTCGAGGCGCTCGACCGCGTCTTCCTGGCTATCCAGGGTCCTGAGGCCTGGGCGGCCCTTTCCCGAGCCGGCATCGAGACGGGCTCGCTACTGTTCATGCATGGTGTCGAACCGCGCAGGAACTGGTTCATGAGCCGCTCCGGCTATACCGGCGAGGACGGCTTCGAAATCGGGCTGCCGGAGGCCGATGCGCGCGATCTCGTTGCGAAGCTGCTTGGCGATGAACGCGTGCTGTGGATCGGGCTGGCCGCTCGCGACAGCCTGAGGCTGGAGGCAGGACTCTGTCTGCATGGTCAGGACATCACGCCGGAGACCGACCCGGCCAGCGCCGCATTGATGTGGGCGATCCCAAAGGAGGTTCGCGCTTCCGGCACTTTCATCGGCGCCGATGCGCTCCGCGCTGCCGTGGAACGGGGGCCCGCGCAGAAGCGCGTCGGGCTGAAGCCGGAAGGCCGCCAGCCGGTGCGCGCCGGTGCTGCGCTCTTTGACGCCGACGGCAAGCCCGCCGGCCATGTCACATCGGGCGGGTTTGGCCCGTCTGCCGGCCATCCGGTCGCGATGGGCTATGTCATGGCACCCCTGGCCAAGCCCGGAACACGGGTTTTCGCCGATGTTCGCGGCACGAAGATCCCCGTCGATATCAGCTCCCTGCCCTTCACGCCGCATCGCTACCGCAAAGGATAATTTCAATGGCAAAGACCTATTTCACATCAGATCACGAATGGCTCCGCGTCGAGGGCGGCATCGCCACCGTCGGCATCACCGATTACGCGCAGGAACAGCTCGGCGATCTCGTTTTCGTCGAACTGCCCGAAACCGGAAAGAAGCTGAGCAAGGGCGATACCGCCGTCGTCGTCGAATCCGTCAAGGCGGCTTCCGATGTCTATGCACCCGTCGACGGCGAGATCACCGAAGCCAACGCCACGCTGTCGTCGGATCCGTCGCTGGTCAACTCGGCGGCAACCGGGGCCGGCTGGCTGTGGAAGATGAAGCTCGCCGACGAAAGCCAGCTCGCCGGCCTCATGGACGAAGCCGCTTACAAAGCCCATATCGGCTGACATCAGGACTCGAAAGACATGACCGCAGCACCCTACCCCTTCTCGGCCCGCCATATCGGCCCCGGCCTCAACGACACCAGAGCGATGCTGGCCACTATCGGCGTGCCATCCGTCGAGACGCTGATCAGCCAGTCGGTGCCGAGGTCGATCCGGCTCGACCGGCCGCTCGCTCTGCCGGCACCTGCAAGCGAGGCGGAGGCGCTGGCCGAGCTTTCGGCTGTCATGGCAGGGAATACGGTGCTGAAGAGCTTCATCGGCGCCGGCTACCACGGCGTTCATGTGCCGCCGGTGATCCAGCGCAACCTATTCGAGAACCCGGCCTGGTATACGGCCTACACACCCTATCAGGCCGAGATCAGCCAGGGCCGTCTGGAAATGCTGTTCAACTTCCAGACGCTGGTCACCGAATTGACCGGTCTGCCGGTGGCGTCGGCATCGCTGCTGGACGAGGCGACGGCGGTGGCTGAAGCCGTCGGCATCGCCTTGCGCCATCACCGCGACAAGCGCACCAAGATCGCATTTGCCGGCACGCCGCATCCGCAGACGCTGGATGTGGTGCGCACCCGCGCCGAGCCGCTCGGCATCGAGATCAATGGCGAGACGATCGACGACAACACCGCCGCCCTGCTCGTCTCCTGGCCGGATACGTTTGGGGTCTATGGCGACCACAAGGCAGCGATCGACAAGGCGCGCGCCACCGGCGCCATCGTCGTCTTCATCGCCGACCCGCTCGGCCTGACGCTGACCGATGCGCCGGCCAAGCTTGGCGCCGACATTGCAGTCGGTCCGATGCAGCGCTTTGGCGTGCCGATGGGCTTTGGCGGTCCGCACGCCGCCTATTGCGCCGTCTCCGACAAGTTGACGCGGCTGATGCCCGGCCGCCTTGTCGGCCAGTCCACCGATAGCAAGGGCCGGCCCGGCTACCGGCTTGCCTTGCAGACACGCGAGCAGCATATCCGCCGCGACAAGGCGACTTCCAACATCTGCACTGCTCAGGCGCTGCTCGCCAACATGGCGACCGCTTACGCCATCTGGCACGGCCCCGTCGGGCTGCAGGCGATTGCCGGGCGCATCCATGCGCTGACCAACCGTCTCGCAAGCGGCCTCGATGCGGCAGGCGTGTCGGTGATCGGTGCGAGCCGTTTCGACACTGTGACCGTGAAGACCAAGGGCAAGGCGGCGCAGATCGCCACTGCGGCTGAAAAGACCGGCCGGCTGCTGCGCGTTATCGATGCCGACCATGTCGGCATCAGCTTCGACGAAACCTCGACCGATGCCGATCTCGACGCGATCGCGGCGCTGTTCGGCGCCAAGGCCGGCCCCTCCGCCGACCGCACGGTGCCAGGCAAGCCGCGCGGCAAGGAGTTTCTGACCCAACCTGTTTTCCATGAAAACAAGTCGGAAACCGAAATGATGCGCTTCCTGCGCAGACTGGCCGACAAGGATCTGGCGCTCGATCGTGCCATGATCCCGCTCGGATCCTGCACCATGAAGCTCAACGCTGCCGCGGAGATGATGCCGGTGAATTGGCCAAGCATCGCCAATTTGCATCCCTTCGCGCCGGCCGCGCACTCGGCCGGCTATCGCGCCATGATCGCCGAACTGGAAGCCTGGCTGTCGGAGATCACCGGCTTCGACGCCGTCACCTTGCAGCCCAACGCCGGCAGCCAGGGCGAATATGCCGGCCTGCTCGCCATTCGCCGCTATCACCGCTCACGAGGCGACAAGCACCGCACCGTCTGCCTGATCCCTTCGTCCGCGCATGGCACCAACCCGGCAAGTGCTGCGATGGCCGGCATGAACGTCGTCGTCGTGCGCTGCACCGATGATGGCAACATCGACATGGACGACATGAAGGCCAAGGCGGCCGAGCACGCGCCAAATCTTGCCGCGCTGATGTTCACCTATCCCTCGACGCATGGCGTATTCGAGGAAGGCGCGCGTGATCTCTGCGCGCTGATCCATGAGCATGGCGGCCAGGTCTATTTCGACGGCGCCAACCTCAATGCGCTGGTTGGGCTTGCCCGTCCAGGCGACATCGGCGCCGACGTCTGCCACATGAACCTGCATAAGACCTTCTGCATTCCGCATGGCGGCGGCGGGCCCGGCGTCGGCCCGATCGGCGTCAAGGCGCATCTGAAGCCGTATTTGCCGGGCCATGTCACCGAAGGCTCGGGCCATGCCGTTTCCGCTGCTCCCTTCGGCAGCGCCTCGATCCTGCCGATCACCTGGATGTATATCCGCATGATGGGCGCGTCGGGCCTCAAGCAAGCGACTGAAACGGCGATTTTGTCCGCCAACTATATCGCGACGCGGCTCGATGCGCATTTCCCGGTGCTCTACAAAGGCAGCCAGGGGCGCGTCGCGCATGAATGCATCCTCGACACCCGCGTGCTCAAGGACAGCGCCGGCATCAGTGTCGATGACATCGCCAAACGCTTGATCGACTATGGTTTTCACGCGCCGACCATGTCGTTCCCCGTCGCCGGCACGCTGATGGTGGAGCCAACCGAGTCCGAGCCCAAACGCGAACTCGACCGCTTCTGCGAGGCGATGATCGCCATTTCTGGCGAGGCAGCGAAAGTGGCCAGGGGCGAATGGCCTTTGACGGACAATCCGCTGGTCAACGCGCCGCACACCGCCGCCGAGGCGCTGGCCGGCCAGTGGACCCATCCCTATTCGCGCCTGGAAGCGGCCTATCCTGCCGGTGACGCCGATACGGCGGCCAAATACTGGCCGCCGGTGTCACGCATCGACAATGTCGCCGGCGACCGCAACCTGGTCTGCTCGTGCCCACCTCTGTCGGATTATCTGGGCGCGGCGGAATAATTAAGCGGAGCGCAAGGCCGGCTCGACCGGGTCGGCCTTGCCCAGCGCCGCCCGACCGATGACGCAATTTCGACCGGCGCGCTTGGCGGAATAGAGCGCCGCGTCGGCTTCGGCAAGCACGTCATCGAGGGTGCGGCCGCTTACCTCGCCAAAGCCGAGGCCGCCGCTGACCGTGCTGCGCAACTTGCCGAGTTGGGTGGCGACGATCTCGGTGCCGAACGCCACACAGATCTTGCTGGCGAGGTCATGGGCCTTCTCTTCCGTCATTCGCGACATGACGACGGCGAATTCCTCTCCGCCCAGGCGAAAGGCGTCGACGCCGGTCCTGGCATATTTCTTGATGACTGCGGCGAAGCGGCACAGGACCTGGTCCCCTACCGGGTGACCATAGACATCGTTCGTCCGCTTGAAATGATCGAGGTCGAACATGACGACGGACATGAACGGACCGAAACTCCGCTCGCCGTAGAGTGACTTCAACGCCCGGCGGTTCATCAACCCCGTCAGCGGGTCGGTCATGGTCTCGGCCTTCAGCTCGATCTGCGCCTGCAGATGGTGGAGCGAGAGCGTCAAGGCACCGAGTCCGGTCATGCAGGCCACGGCCACGACGGAATTCAGCCGTTCGGCCCAGTTGTCGGGCGCGACCGCGAGCGTCCATTGCCCTTTGGTCAGCAGAACCACGCCGCAAAGCGCAAACGAAACCGCGCAGGTGCCGCTCAGAAACGAAACCACAAGCAGGATCCGGCGATCATGGCTGCCGTTGATCCAGAACATGGCGCCGATCGCCGACAGCAGCGCCGTCACCGTGGTGTAGCTGACGATGAAGCCGACGCCGTCAAGGCCCAGGAAGCTGACGGCGGCACAGACAGCCATGGCGGCAAGCGCCGGCGCAACGGCACGTCTGTAGCCGGGCACGCCCAGATATTGCATGGCCGACACGCAGATAATCAGAAACCCCAGGCTGAGCAGCGCAAGCACGATCTGGCAAAGCAATGGATCGGGATCCTTGGTGTATTGCCAGAACAGGACCACATGCGCGACGAGCACCAGAATGCCGCACGCCACCGTCAGCACGAAGCCTGCCTTGGGCGCGGTGAACCAGATCGCAAACATGGTGACGCTAAGGCAGATGCCCGACAGCGCGGCTGCGAGCAGGAGCGAACTGAAGTCCAGCATATCGGGCGAAGGCCTCTCGAGCGTCGGCGGGTTGCGCTGTATTCTAGGTTAGCCGCAGCTCTCAGACATGGTTTTCAGCCGATCTTTCGACGCAACCTGCCGATAGGGTTTACAAAGCGTCGATGCCTTATGTCCCGAAACCGGACCCCTACAGCAATTCCAGGAAAAGTGTGAAACGGTTTTCCCGGGAAAAGCGTATAGCGCTTTCCCTCGGGAATTGCGTCAAGACAAGGAGTAGGAAGCAACGACCAGATCAACCCTTGTTCAGCAAGGCCAGATTGGCGTTGACGACCGTGGCATCCGTCATGCCCGCCTTCGCTTCGAGCAGCAACGCCTTGGCCATCTTGCGATTGCCGCGCAGCAGTTGCGAATAGCCCATGTTGTTGACGATCTGTGGCTTACGGCCGGCGACTTTCAAAAGCTGGCCGTAGGCGCGATCGGCGAAGTCGAAGCGGCCGAGTTCATCATAGGAAGCGGCGAGCCCCATCCAGGCCTCCGCATCGTCCGCCTTCAACTCGACGGCCTTGCGGAAGTGCTTTTCGGCGAGGCCGTAATTAGCGTCACGAAACTGCGCCTTGCCTTGCGCCAGATCGGAGGTGTCGATGTCCTTTGCCGCCGGTTGGATAGCGGTGGTCTTGGTGGTATCGACGCCACCCGTCGTGCAGCCAGACATCATCAAGACGGCCGCCATGGCGGCCATTGCCGTGAAGTTATTGCGACGCATGCCCCTGCCTCATCGCCCGATTTGCCGGGTCGTTCTCCAGGAAACAAACTACATTAGCGGCAATTAAACTTCGGTGCCAAAATGCCGCTGAAATTTGGTTTCGAGCACACCAGCCATTAACCACCCAGGCATAAGTGGAAGGCTTCACGGCTCCAAGGCTTTGAGCCCCTCGGGAAACTGGTAGCGACTGCCGTCATAGCGCAGCCGGTAGGTGCGCTTCACGGACTTGCCGGGATGAGACTGGCACTCACCATTCTCATCGGCGGACCAATTGTCCATATCCACCCGCTCGACCACGGTGATGTCGTGATAGCCATGGTGGCTTGCCGGGCTCATCGCCAGGCTGACCTGGCTCGACTGAAAGGATCCCGCGCAACTGCCGTCGCCTTCGCCGCCAAAGCCGGCCACGTCGATGCCGTCGAGCACAAGGCGCAGGGCATCGCCGGCGAGGGCATAGAGCCGCAGGTCGGTTTCCCTGAAGGGGTTGGGCTGCGAACGGTTTGCCATTTCGATGCGCAGGCCGAAGGCGCCGACATCGGGCGCCAGCCTGTAGCGGCCGGTATCGAATTCGATCTTGCGGATGTCGATGGCATCATCGGTGATCAGCCCTGGCTGGAGCAAGCGCTGGCGCACCTCCAGGCTGTTCCTGTCGACGACCAGAAGCTCGATATCGCCGACATGCCCGTCGTCGCGGGACTGGGCGCTGTCGGTAAGCGGCACCGCGACCAAGAGCAGGTTGTCATGGGCGGGCCAGATTTTGCAGACCAGGCCAAATGGCGCGTCGCTATCCGTCAGGGCGATGCTGATATGGGGTTCGAGCGTGAACGAGGCGCCGTCGGCGCTCTTTTGAGCCTTGGGATAGGCCTGCTGCACCAGTGCGGCGGCATCGCCGCAATCGTCGGCGAAGGCCAAGGCGGGCGACAAGCCGGCGGCGACAAGACCGAGAAAGAGGGTGCGCAGCAGAATTCGCATGGGCTTCTCACGTTGCGGCGTCGAGTTCGGCAGAGTAACCGGTGGTCAGCCCCTCGCTAGAGCGGAATGAATTGAGGCTGAATCGGCGTGGGATTCCCTTAGGCGTGCAAATCTGATTCAACCTTCATGCTGGGCAAGGA